>NZ_ADFQ01000086.1:0-194610 GCF_000177355.1 Prevotella amnii CRIS 21A-A | reverse complement strand
AAAAAAAAGGGTTGCAATATATCACAATTGCAGCCCTTATTTTATGTTATATATGTTAGAAAATTATTCTATTACTACCAACGGATCGTCTTCGAGCACTGCCTGCCCCACTTTCACAGCAATAGCTGTTACTTTCCCGTCTTTTTCTGCTTCAATAGCATTTTGCATCTTCATAGCTTCTAATACTACTACAGTATCACCAGCTTTCACCTCCTGACCTACTGTTACCTCTACAGAAGTAATAGTGCCAGGTAGTGGAGCCTTTACAGCGTTAGCTGCATTGACAGTAACAGCACTTGAGGTTTCTTCCTCTGCGCTTTCAGAAGGCTTGCCCAGCTCTACCTTTTTTTTCTCTGGAGCAGCTTCCTTTTCCATTTGCACTTTATACTCCTCTCCGTTTACAGTAATGTCTGCAACGTTCTCGTTGTCGATCTCACCGATCGTTACCTTATACTCTTTACCTTCTATGGTATATTTAAACTCTTTCATTTAAGATTCTCTTATTTATGGTTTCTTGGTCATAATCTCAAACTTAGCATCCCACATCGTCTGCTTAGGACGAATGGTTATGATGCCAGGCTCATTATCGTGAATATTATTTCCCGCATATTCATAGAGTGCCATTGCTATGGCTGCGAATACATTTTTATCCATATTCTTAATCCTCCATTTATTACATAGGCATACAGCCGTGCTTCTTAGCTGGCAAATCTTGCTTTTTATGTGCAAGCTGCGCTAAGCCACGACATATACGAAAACGTGTGTTACGAGGCTCTATAACATCATCTATATAACCATATTGCGCTGCCTGATAAGGATTAGCAAACATGTCTGCATACTCCTCTTCCTTTTCTGCCAAGAACTGCTTAGCATCGCCGCCTTCTTCTTTTACCTTCTTTGCCTCGCGACCATATAACACTGCAACAGCTCCTGAACCTCCCATTACAGCTATCTCTGAACTTGGCCATGCAAAGTTTAGATCTGCACGCAACTGCTTACAACCCATTACGATATGCGAACCACCATAGCTCTTACGTAAGGTTATAGTAATCTTTGGCACCGTAGCTTCTCCATAAGCATAAAGCAACTGAGCACCATGAAGAATAACTGCATTATATTCTTGACCTGTACCCGGTAAGAAGCCAGGAACATCTACAAGCGATACTATTGGAATATTAAACGCATCACAGAAGCGTACAAAACGAGCACCCTTACGGCTCGCATTTGCATCTAACACACCGGCATAAGCATTTGGCTGATTAGCTACAACACCTACACTCTGACCATTAAAACGTGCAAAACCTGTAATAAGATTTTTTGCGAACTTAGGTTGTACCTCAAAAAACTCTCCATTATCCGTAACGGCTTTTATTACTTTATACATATCATAAGCCTGATTAGGATCGTCTGGTATAATTTCGTTTAAAATATCCTCCTTACGGTCGATAGGATCGGTACACTCTATGCGTGGAGCCTCTTCACGATTGTTAGAAGGAATATAAGAAAGGAGCTTTTTGATAATGTCAATAGCATCTTCCTCTGTCTTTGCTGTAAAACTTGTAACACCACTCTTAGTAGCATGAACACTTGCACCGCCAAGATGCTCGGCGTCAATATCCTCGCCCGTTACAGTCTTAACCACCTTAGGACCTGTTAAAAACATATAACTGGTCTGCTCCTTCATAACTATAAAGTCCGTCAAAGCAGGAGAATAAACCGCACCACCAGCACATGGACCAAGAATACTTGATATCTGAGGTATAACGCCTGAAGCTAATATGTTACGCTCAAAGATCTCACCATAGCCAGCTAAAGCTGAAATACCCTCTTGGATACGAGCACCTCCAGAATCGTTCATACATATAACAGGAGCACCATTAGTCATAGCCATATCCATTACCTTACATATCTTTTGAGCCATTGTCTCTGAAAGAGAACCACCATTTACAGTGAAATCCTGTGCGTAAAGATACACTAAACGACCGTCTATGGTAGCAGAACCTGCTACGATACCATCACCAAAATATTGTTTCTTCTCCATGCCAAAATTATGACAACGGTGAAGCTTAAACATATCATACTCCTCAAAGCTATTCTCATCTACAAGCATCTCTATACGCTCACGAGCGGTATACTTGCCACGTTCATGCTGCTTATCTATGGCTTTTTGACCACCACCAAGGCGAGCTATCTCGCGCTTTTCAACGAGTGCCTTAATCTTTTCTGTTTGCTTACTCATAAAAATGAATGATTATTTATAATGATTATTTTCTTTTTTTATCCTATCAATATATTTAATTTTATAAAATGCAAATTTACAAAAAAATAGCTATTTACGTCCTAACTATGCTAATAAATATTGTTAAGTATAACTTTTAAAGTTATCTCACACTTACTCCCCTTAAATATCAACAAGTTACAAAAATAACACACAAAGCACCTATACTTCTTTTTATAACCATCTTACACCTATAACCCACATCTTCACCACCTTTCTCTATACAACACCTATACTAAAACACACAAAAAACACTCTACATCATCAGCACTCCTACCATTTTTTACACACAAAAAGCATAACGCCTATAAGATAAACTATAAACCGTTGCAAACAAAAATAGATTATTTTTACACCATTTTTAATTTATTTTTCCTTTAAAAATAAATTATTTTTCTTTCCTCCACCTCACCTTTTTGCCGTATTCTTGTCAGCTTTTTTCTATTAAAACCTAACATCTTAACACTTAAAACGAGAAACATTCTACCTCCTTAAAACTTTTATTATACATTTTAACAAAATCTTTGTATATCTATATAACTAATTGCTATGTTTTTTCTTATAAACCAGCTTTTATATGTACCTTTGCAAAATAAAGATAAAACATTATACGGATAACATTCTTATGTTTAACTCCTATCTTTTTTTACACTGCCCTTATAAGCTGTAACAATGTGATAGGTATGAAAAATAATAAAATAAAATGAAGATAAAGGAACTTTTCAAGACTTACGCTTTTACAGAAATATATCCCTACCTTGGCTTAATGTATCCTAAGGCACGCCACCAGCGTAAGCCTTTTGAGCATGCTTATAACATGCTTTTAGAAATAAAGCCAGTAACATCTAAAAAGCAAATACGCTACGAATTGATGCAAGACCCTGACACTAACGAGATGTTCTTTGGGGCAGACGATAGTGCTTTTAATGGTCCTTGGGACGTACTATTAGGGAAAGAGCTGAAACGTGAACCAAATGTAGAGCTTTCTGAAGAAGAAATTTTAGCAAATTGCTTACTTAATTTTATTCTTATCGGGAAACATCCACGCCTTTTTGAAGAAGATTATCAATCTATTATAAGATAACAACATCTTTTCTAAATAACACTTTCAGTAAGTAATAAGCAAGCAAAACCTTTCTCTGTAGTACAAAACGATGTATACTATACAGAGCATAGTTGCTTTTATTACTTTACGCTTAGAGCTTATAATTTTATATTTCATAAAAACTCTCAGACATTATTATAAACATGAACTTCACAAAACTATCATTCCTCTTTTGTCTTATCATTACCACCTTATGCGCATGTTCCGATCCGGAGATTGTCAAACCCACTACAACAAAGCCACCTACCCCAGTAGAAACACACCTAACGGAGCAAGACCTTAAACAGGCTACCTATAAATTTAAAATTATATTTCACTTCTTGCAAAACAAAAGATCTACCTTGTCGAGAGTACATTCTAACGATATGCAAGACATAGTAGATGTTATAAACAGATTCTATAATGGGTATAACAGTCAAACGAATGCTAATGTTAAGTTCGAACTTGCCGACAAAAGCCCTAAGGGCAAAACAATGAGCGAAAAAGGCATTACCCGCAACAATATCACCGAAGACTCCATAAGCTACCTATCGCTTATAGCAGAGGAGGCTGGTCATAAATTTCACGATATTGGCTGGGATAGAACTAAATATATTAACATTTATGTTTATACCACAAAAGAAAAAGATATAGGTGGCGTTTCTACCGTACCCAAAATGCCAAAAGAAGTAGCTAAAAAAGGCGATTTAATATCTACGGGTAATGATTATAAATCTTACAACGTGTCTATAACATTACAAGAATCGCTCTTAGGATACTGGCTGAAATATAATAACAGATTATCTTCCGACTTTAATCCTGCTAACGTCCTTGCACATGAATTAGGTCATTACTTAGGGTTATACCACTGCTTTCGCTCTCCTAACGATGAAAACGACTATTGTGATGACACTAAAGAATACGACAGGGAAGAATATATGAGGACTTTCTATAGACTTGTACCTAAAATAGAAGCTGCAAGTACTATTAAAGAATATAGAGAAGTTACAGATACTCTCTTTTTGCGTAGAGCCATCTCTGATGGTAGCATATTTAGGTCGGATAATATAATGGACTATTTCTATACCTCTGGTAACAAATTCACACCCGATCAGATAAAACGAATTAGGCGATTCCTATACTATAGCACAACCGTTCCTGGCCCGAAAGTCTACTTATCTAAAAAAGGTTCACGAGCAACAACTACAAAACGCAGCAAACCATACATTATCATTTAAGCCTCTTTGCTCAAAAAAAGCCTCGTTCTCGTGTGCTTTGCTTTAAGCAGAATTAACATCTATATTATCAAAACAGAACTCTATTTTTAAGTGTTAAGCAGATAGAGCGCAAAAGATTCAATAATGATATTTATTGAATCTTTTTTTTTACACTTTTACTGTTATAAATAATCTCTTTTCTCTGTCAAAAGAAATAGCTAAAATAGTGTAGTTTATCTTATCTCGTTTAGATATTTTTTTTTAATTTTGTAATGCGAATTAAGAAAAATAATAACATTATGAAAGTAGGACTTTTTATTCCTTGCTACGTCGATGCCTTGTTCCCAGAGGTAGGTGTAGCTACTTATAAACTTCTTAGAAAGCTAAAAATAGATGTTATTTATCCTGAAAAACAAACTTGCTGTGGTCAGCCTATGGCAAATGGAGGTTTTGAGGAGATGTCATTAGATTTAGCAAATCATTTCGAAGAAAAGTTTAAATCATTCGACTATGTTGTAACCCCAAGTGTGTCGTGCTCTTCTTTTATACGCCATAATTACCCTACCTTTATGAGTCATAAGTGTAACACCCCACATAACACATACGAATTAGTAGAATTTCTATCTGACATTTTACATATTAAAGCATTGCCCGGTAAGTTTGAGCATAAAGTTTCGGTACACAATTCTTGCCATGGTGTACGTGTGTTAGGGCTAAGCACTCCTTCTGAAAATAATCTCCCTGTAGAAAATAAGATTGTAAAATTATTAAATTTGAAAGAAGGCATCAAGGTATGTGAGCCTGATCGTAAAGATGAGTGTTGCGGCTTTGGAGGTATGTTCTCTGCAGAAGAGCCTTATGTTAGCACAGCTATGGGTACAGATAAGGTAAATAACCATATAGCTACGGGTGCCGAGATAATAACAGGGGCAGACTGCTCGTGCCTAATGCACATGCAGGGGATAGCCAAGAAGAAAGGTTATAACATAAAGTTTATGCATGTTGCTGAAATATTAGCAGCAAACTTATAATAATAATAACATCATATATATCATGTCTACATATCATTCTATAAAAGCTGCTGAATTTTTAAAAGACAAAAAAAAGATAGCACGCCATGATAAAACCTTCTGGGAACTAAGACAAAAACGCGATGATGCAGCCATGTCTCTCCCTGAATGGGAAGAGCTAAGAGAGCTGTCAAGTAAGATAAAAGCACATACAATAACTCATCTTGCCGATTATATAGAGCAGTTTGTATCAAACTTAGAGAAGAATGGCGTTACTGTCCATTATGCAAATGATGCACAAGAGTTTAACGAAATAGCTTATGGCATATTAGAAACTAAGAAAGTTTCTAAATTGATAAAATCTAAATCAATGCTGACAGAAGAGTGTGAGATGAACAAATATCTCATAAAACGTGGCATTGATGTTGTAGAAGGCGACTTGGGAGAGCGCATTTTACAGCTAATGCACATGAAGCCTTCCCATATCGTAGTACCTGCATCACATATTTCTCGCGAAGATATAGGTAAAACTTTTGAACATTTAGGAATATCTTATGATAAAGGCAATTACGACCCTACTTATCTTACTCATGCTGCGCGGCTTAGCCTAAGGCATGAATTTGAAACGGCTCAAGCAGGAATGACGGGCTGTAATTTTGGTATTGCAGCAACAGGGGATTGTGTTGTGTGCACCAATGAAGGTAATGCCGATATGTCTACTTCTTTACCTAAGCTACATATAGTAGCTATGGGCATTGAGAAAATTATTCCAAACTATGACGCTTTGGCTGTTTTTCACCGTTTACTTGCACGTTCAGGGACTGGTCAGCCCTCTACTGCCTTTACATCTCATTTCAGGAAAGCTCGTCCTGATGGCGAAATGCACGTCATTTTAGTTGATAACGGTAGAAGCAATATGCTACGCGACAAAGAGCATTGGAACAGTTTGAAATGTATTAGATGTGGCGCTTGCATGAACACCTGTCCTGTTTATCGTCGCTCTACAGGCTATTCATATAGCTATTTCATACCAGGTCCGATAGGAGTAAACCTTGGTATGTTACACGATCCTCATAAATATAGTGGTAATGTGTCTGCTTGCTCTTTATGTTTAAGCTGTGATCATGTATGCCCTGCTAAAGTAGACCCAGGCAGCCAGATATACGATTGGAGGCAACGCCTTCGCATGTATGGTACGGCTAATACCGAAAAAATGGTCATGGCAGAAGGTATGAAGACTATATTTAGCAGGTTTTCTATCTATGATGCTATCACAAAGAACGCATCTTTAGCTAATTACATTCCTGATAAATGGCTAAACAACAAGACTTTAAACCCTTGGAGCATAGGCCACACAACACCTACCGTAGCCAAAATGCCTTTCCATGTGATTTTTAAAAAGGCTATGAAAGAACTAAAAGAAGAAAAATGCAAAAACCAGTAAACATGTATAAATAAGCTGTTTGTATAAAAGGTTTTATAAGAAAATGAAAAAAGAAGACTTATTAAAGAAGTTGCGTGAAAATACATCTCAAGAGTTCGACTTGCCAGAGATAAAAGTAAACGCCATCACTTATCCCGATGTCATAAAGCAATATATTGCAATGAGCAAAGAAGTGGGGTGTAACGTAATAGAAATAGATAAAACAGAAGATGTCAATGCTACTATTCATAAGATATACCCAGATGCAAAAGTGTATTGCTCTAACGTTAAAGGTATTAAAGCTAACATTAATCCTGACACTGTTAAAGACGCAGCCTGCTTAGATGGAGTAGACGTAGGCATTGTAAAAGGTGAAATAGCTGTTGCAGAAAACGGGTGTGTATGGATACCCCAAACCATGAAAGAACGTGCTGTATGCTTCATATCCGAAGCTCTTGTCATAATAATAGATAAAGAAAAAGTGGTTAATAATATGCATGAAGCTTATAAAAAGATAGAAATGCCTTCTTATGGCTTTGGCACTTTCATATCTGGACCAAGCAAAACAGCTGACATAGAACAAGCTCTTGTGATGGGAGCACAAGCAGCTAAAGATGTTACTATATTGATACGAGCATAAAAGTTAATTAAGTAAAAATACCTAATATAACTTTTTTTATATAAATAGTTTTATCGGGTATTTTTATTATCTTTGCAGTAAATAATAACGGCTATTATTTCATTTTTTAAAATAAAAAATTAGTTATGAAGATTGAAAAAGTACATGCTCGCGAGATAATGGACTCACGTGGCAATCCTACAGTTGAAGTAGAGGTAACTTTAGACAACGGTGTTATGGGGCGTGCAAGCGTTCCTTCTGGTGCTTCTACAGGTGAAAATGAAGCATTAGAGCTTCGTGATGGCGATAAAGGACGTTTCGCTGGTAAAGGTGTTTTAAAAGCAGTAGAGAACGTTAATACTGTTATCGCTCCTGCTCTTAAAGGCGATTGCGTTTTTAATCAGCGTGCAATTGACTATAAGATGTTAGCTCTTGATGGTACTCCTACAAAAAGTAAGCTTGGTGCTAATGCTATTCTTGGCGTTTCTTTAGCTGTAGCTCATACCGCTGCAAAAGCCTTAAACCTACCTTTATATCGTTATATCGGTGGTGCTAACACTTATGTCCTTCCTGTTCCTATGATGAACATCATCAATGGTGGTGCTCACTCTGATGCTCCTATCGCTTTTCAGGAATTTATGATTCGCCCTGTAGGTGCTCCTAACGAAAAAGAAGGTATCCGTATGGGTGCTGAGGTTTTCCACGCTTTGGCAAAACTTCTTAAAAAACGTGGCTTATCTACAGCTGTAGGTGATGAAGGTGGCTTCGCTCCTAAGTTTGATGGCATTGAAGACGCTCTCGATTCTATCATGCAAGCTATCAAAGATGCTGGTTATGAGCCTGGTAAAGATGTTAAAATCGCAATGGACTGCGCTGCATCAGAATTTGCTACATGTGAAGATGGCAAATGGTTCTACGACTATTCTAAGCTAAAGAATGGTATGCCTAAAGATCCTAACGGCAAGAAGCTAACTGCTGATGAGCAAATTGCATTCCTTGAGGAATTAATTACAAAATATCCTATCGACTCTATCGAAGACGGTCTTGATGAGAACGATTGGGAAAACTGGGTAAAATTAACATCTAAGATTGGTAGCCGTTGCCAGTTAGTAGGTGATGATTTGTTTGTTACCAACGTTAAGTTCTTGGAAAAAGGTATTAAGATGGGAGCAGCTAACTCTATTCTTATTAAAGTAAATCAAATAGGTTCTTTGACTGAAACTCTTGAAGCTATTGAAATGGCTCATCGTCATGGCTATACTACAGTAACTTCTCACCGCTCAGGTGAAACAGAAGATACTACCATTTCTGACATTGCCGTAGCTACAAATTCTGGTCAGATTAAGACAGGTTCTATGTCGCGTACAGACCGTATGGCTAAATATAACCAATTAATTCGCATTGAAGAAGAATTAGGTGCATGTGCTAAATATGGCTATACCAAGCTAAAATAAGTTTTAATAATAAAACTCTTTATAAATAAAGGGTGTGCCTGTTTTGGCACACCCTTATTTTTTTCTCATTATATAAAAGAGACTCAAGAAATAATATACCTAATCTGAAGATAAGAAAAACTAACTCATGCCTTTCTATAATAGAATAATGCTAAACAAAAGATATATCAAAGAAACTATCCATAGCCCTCTAAACAAAAAAAATAAAGTAATAATAATACTTTTGCTTGTCTACATACGAGGAAACATAAATATAACAACAAACAAAAAGACATGAAAAAAGGACGAACCTATAAATAGATTTCGCCCTGATGAAAGGAGGAGTGGTGCTTCTTGGAGTTGAACCAAGGACACACGGATTTTCAGTCCGATGCTCTACCACCTGAGCTAAAGCACCTCCAATTATTAATTTTTGAGTTATGAAAGGATATCTCTATATCCTTAATTGCGAGTGCAAAGTTACTGATTTTTTTCTTATCTGCAAGGTTTATGTAAGAAAAATTGTCTGCTTTAACATTTATTTTATATCTCTATACTTTTATCTTTCCTATTCCCATCACTAAGAAGGAAGATATAATCTATATAAAAAACATAGCCACACCAAGCACCGAGATAACAGCTCCTAATACGCTTTTTAACGTAATGGGCTGATGGAAAAGGAAGTAAGTGGGTAAAAGTATCATTATAGGAGTTGTAGCCATGATAGTACTTGCCACACCAGCCACTGTATATTGTGATGCCATTAGCGAAAGTCCCACACCTATAACAGGACCTGTAAGCACTGCAAGCACAATATAAAACATACTCTTAGCATCAAGACAGCTACGCCTAAAACTTCCTCCCTTACCCTTAAAGACTAAGATTACAGTAAAAAGTAACAAACCCGCTACCAACCTAATAATATTAGCTGAGAAAGGTAACCCTAAGGAAAACCTATCTAAATAAGCCCTTGGAACAATGCTTGTGTAATGATGTAAGCCTATAACGCTCAACACATAGCCCACACCCTGCCCTATGCCAGCTCCTAAACCAAAGAGAACACCCTTAAGAGGCAAGTCGAGACTTATCCTCTTTTTGCCCTCTCCTCGCCCTAAAACAGATATTGCTATACCTAAAAGGGTTACTATCATGGCCATAATACTCATAAAAGTCATGCGCTGTCCCATGAGCACCCATGCTGAAAGGGCAGAGAAAATAGGAGCTGTAGTCATAAAAAGCTGTCCGTATCGCGAACCTATAGACATGTAGCTATTAAGCAAACACATGTCGCCCACAACAAAACCTACTGCCCCTGATGACAACAGCCATGCCCACGTCTGAAGGTCAGCATAACGAGGAAGAGCACTGCCCATAAAGATATAACATAATATCATAGACAAGACGAGCCCTAAGAGCATACGCCACACATTAGTAACAGCTACACCTACGCGCTTACTCGATACCTCACACGTAAGAGCAGCAACAGTCCATAGCACTGCCACTGCCAAACTTATAAATTCTCCTATAAAGCTCATGCCCTTTACTCTTTATCTTCTGACCAACCCTGAGCCTTTAGTTCAAACTCATTACCATCACGAGTAATTAAGAAAGCACCCAAACTTGCATCTGTTATATATCCTATCTGGCGCACACCCTCTAAATGTTCTAACTTCTCATGGTCGCCTATAGGGCAAGTAAAGAGCAACTCATAATCCTCTCCACCATTGAGAGCTGCTGTGGTAAGGTTCATATTAAACTCTTCACAAGTAGCTGCCGTCTGGTAATCGATAGGTATTTTGTCCTCATACACCCTACAACCACAACCACTCTGCTTACAAATATGCTTCAGCTCTGAGGCTAAACCATCTGAAATATCTATCATAGATGTAGGGTGAATGCCTGCAGCATAAAGACTTTCTATTACATCACCACGAGCCTCTGGCTTTAGCTGACGATCGATAAGATATTCTTTACCAGCAAAATCGGGCTGGAAATGGTCTATAAGCTCTTTGCCCTTAGCCAAAGCCTGCAAGGCTTGCTTGTCATTACTACCCTTAGAAGCCTTCAGCTTACTATTATATTCCTGCACTTGCTGATAATATACCGTCTTTTCTCGCTCAAGGATTTGAAGCCCCATATATGCAGCACCAAGATCGCCAGAAACACAGATAAGATCCGTGGGGTGAGCTCCTTTGCGCGTAAGCACCCCTGCTTTAGACACTTCACCTAAACAAGTAAGAGTAATAGCTAATCCTGTATAAGAAGAAGAGGTATCGCCACCTACTATATCTACATTCCATTTATCACATGCACGACGCAAACCACTATAAAAGCTCTCAAGATCTTCTACTATAAAACGTTTACCTATAGCTATGGCGCATAACATCTGACGAGGATTTCCACCCATAGCAAAAATATTGCTCATAGTAGCCATAGCACACTTATACGCTAAATGCTCCATATCTATATAGGTAAGGTCGAACTGAATACCTTCCATAAACATCTGCGTAGTAACCAAAGTATGCTTATTCTCATAACTTAACTCAGCAGCATCATCGGTGAGAGAAACTATAGTAGAAGAGTTTTTTGCCTTTATATCTTTTGTAAAATGCTCAATTAAGCCAAACTCGCCTAATTCTTTTATTTCCATCTTATATAATTCTTTTCTTTTAAGAACGCTTAATAATCTCACGGAATATCTCCGTCATATTAGGCTGGGCAGCATTAGCTGCTTGCTGCACCTCCTCATGGCTTACTCTTACAGGCACATCAAAGCCCCCAAGATCCGTAATAACACTAATACCAAACACCTTTATACCACTATGGCGAGCTACAATAACTTCAGGAACGGTACTCATACCTACCGCGTCGCCACCTAAGATATGGTACATTCTATATTCAGAAGGAGTTTCAAACGTAGGGCCTTGCACACCTACATAAGTGCCATGCTTCACATCTATATGCTTTTGAGAAGCTATCTCATCGGCAAGATTTACCAAAGCCTTATCATAAGCCTCATGCATATCAGGGAAACGAGGACCTGTAGGAAAGTTTTTACCATGCAAAGGGTGCTCTGGAAAGAAATTGATATGATCAGTAATAATCATAAGATCGCCTATCTTAAAGCTCGGATTCATTCCTCCGGCTGCATTAGAAACAAATAAAGTCTTAATGCCAAGCTCATGCATAACACGCACAGGGAAAGTTACCTGCTTCATATCGTAGCCTTCATAATAATGAAACCTGCCTTGCATAGCCATAATATCCTTACCTCCCAACTTACCAAAGATAAGTTTGCCTGAATGTCCTTCTACCGTAGAAATAGGAAAGTTTGGTATATCACGATATGAAAACTCATAACTTTCTGTTATCTCTGAAGCTAATTGTCCTAAGCCCGTTCCCAGAACTATTGCTGTTTTTGGGCTTGTTGTTATTCTTTCTCTTAGCCAAGATGCTGTTTCTTGAATTTTTTCGTACATAAGATTGTATTTTTTCATTAAATAGCTCTCCCCCATTTAACATAAATTCCACTTTTATGGGTAGAGCATATATATTTTGTTTTACTTCTTCTGATAATCCCTTAAGACCTATAAGCCGAGCCTGATCCTTCTCAGTAGTAATAATACGCTTAGGAGAAGGCATAGAGGCAAATCTCTCGTTAAGACGCTCTATATCATGCGCGGTAAAATTATGATGGTCGGCAAATGCCATCACCTCTGGTTGTGCACCACGAGTATATTCCATAATATCAGCTTGAAGATGCTCCGGAGACGCTATACCCGTTAGCAATAAAATATTTTCACCCATAATATCGCTAAGAGGGACATCGCCCTTATTGTTAAAGATAGGCTTTAAGTCGCAATAAGATAATGTAGTAAAATATAAATGCTGAAAAGCCTTAAGATCCATCTTCTTAGAAAGCACACGATAATCGATAGGATTTAAAGTCTTAGGACATTTAGTTACAATAACAATATCGGCACGTATCTTAGCTTTATGTGGCTCACGCAGCCTGCCTGCAGGGAGAAGCTTGTCGTAAATGATAAACTTATGATAGTCCACTAACAGAATGTTTATGCCCGCCTTTACGTACCTATGCTGAAAAGCATCATCTAACAAAATCACATCGACATCTTTAGTAGCCTCATCGGATATTAAACGCTCTATGCCATGACAACGATTCTTATCTACTGCGACATAGATGCCATCAAATTTCATCTTCATCTGATAAGGCTCATCGCCTATATCCCTCATTAACGTGCTGTCATCTGCTATAACATAACCTCTGCTCTTTCGCTTATAACCTCGTGATAACACAGCTACCTGAATGCTATTCTTAAGCAAACCTATAAGATACTCCACATGAGGCGTCTTTCCTGCGCCACCCACAGTGATATTACCTACCGAAATAACAGGCACAGAATAGCTCTTACTCTTCAATATCTTAGCATCAAAGAGGTAATTCCTAAGCCATACCCCTATGCCGTAAAGCCAACTGAAGGGTAACAGCCAATAACTTATTTTGATATAATCGCCTTCCAAAATATTATTAATGGATATTTGGTTCGAACGGTATACGTGCTTGAATAGCACTAAACTTATTAATATTTTTAAGCATTATATAAGGTTGATAGAAATCGCCAAGCTGCGCCTTTACCTTATCATCGAGATAACTACCTACTATATCTTCATCGAATATCTGTTCTACCCAAGACAAAGGCTCTGGATAGTCCTGCGTATAATAATCGCGTATCTTAGCAAGATTAGCAGCCTTTGATATTGCTACATCTAATCCTCCCAAATAGTCTACAAGCCCTATCGTCTTAGCATACTCTCCTGTATACACATGTCCTTGAGCTATCTTGTTTATCTGCTGGAAAGATAACTTTCTTCCTTCTGCCACACGATTACAAAAGAGCTTATATCCACGACCTACATACTGACTAAGCAAGCGCATCTCCTCTATGGTAAAAGGACGAGATATCGTACCAAAAGCTGCATGCTTATTAGTAGAAACTTCATCAAACTTTACACCTAACTTTTCTCTTAACAGTCCGCTAAAGTCGGGGAACATTCCAAAAATACCTATAGAACCTGTTAAGGTAGTAGGATCAGCCACTATAAGGTTAGCCGGAGCCGATAGATAATAAGCACCACTGGCTGCCATACCTCCCATACTAACCACTACAGGCTTCTTTTTCTTTAGCTCCATTATATAATGCCATATCTGTTCCGAGGCATAAGCCGATCCTCCTCCAGAATTAACACGAATAACAACAGCTTTTACATCATCGTCGGCAGCTATTTTAGCCAAATCCTTACATACTTTCTGCGCATCTATAACGCTCCCTCGTGCCATCGGATTTGACACAGTACCATCTACTATATCACCTGCCATATAGTAAACGGCTATCTCTTCTTTATCGTTTATGCTTTTTACATCTTCATCTTCTATCAAGGTTTCTAAAGAAGTCTGCTGCAAATCGTCTTCCACTCCCATCTTCTTCTTTACAAGCTGCTTTATCTGATCTGAATAAAGCAAACCATCTACCAGCTTCATACGTTTATAATCGGTAGGAGCTGCAAAGGTAATAGCACTATCGGCATAATTGTTAAGCTGTTCTACTGTAAGATTACGGCTCTGTGCTACCTCTTTCACAACATTACCCCATATACCTGATATATAGGCTTTAGTTTGCTCGCGGTTAGCTTCGCTCATCTTATCCTCTGTAAACATTTCAGTAGCACTCTTATACTTACCTACTTTTGCTACATGCATCTTAACACCAAACTTAGCCATTGCATCTTTTAAAAATAAAGGCTGGGCAGCTAATCCGTGCCAGTCTATCATTCCCTGTGGGTTAAGATACACCTTTGTAGCTGCTGATGCAAGATAATAAGACTGCTGTGTATAACTATCGGCATAGGCTATCACCCATTTACCACTTCCCTTCTGAAAGTCTAGCAAAGCCTTACGAGCTTCCTGTAACGTAGCATAAGAATCTGCTTGAAACAAACCTGCCTCTAAATACACACCCTTTATTTTCTTATCTTCCTTTGCTATCTTTAACCCTTTTACAAAAGTATTCAAACTTATAGACTTTATAGCATTACCCATAAACTTATCTAAAGGATTATCCTCTTGCTGGTTATCAGCCATCTGACCTGTCAGATTTATTGTTAAGACAGAATTATCAGCAACCGACTCTTTATGGCTACTCCCGATAATCATTAACAATATACTACCAATAAAAAAAGCTATCGCTACAAAGCCTGCCACAAAAATACCTACAACAGTAGAAAATACGTTGATGAAAAATGTTTTCATACGTTTACACAATTTTATATATATAATACCTCCCTGCAAAGATAGAAAAAAAAATGAATATAAAAAAATACTACGTTTTTATATATCACAAAAACACTTATATACAAAAAAGAGTACCCCCACTATCTTTTATATATAAGGGATACTCTTTTATATATTACAGAAAACTATATTTTTTTTATATAACCTTCCTTAAAATTTTAATTTAACGACATCGCTTTATTTTATTTTACTTGAACTACAAGATACTTACTTGTGCTCCAGAAAAGCTGTGGATCAGTAACACGAAGCATATACTGACCATTACTGTCTGTAGTAAGCGTATAACTACCATTAGGGTGAACGGTAAGCAGACGAACACTCTTACTATAGAATTTTACCTCCTTAGTTACACGAATATCTATCTTTGTAAAGTAGTTCTTGTTAAAGTTGCCTTTAAGAACCTGACCACCAGCAAGGATTCCCTGCGACTTAAGCTCACGCTTTGTTCCAAACACATACCATGCCGTGTTAAGTTGCTTATCCTGAGTGTTTATTGTCTCTGTCTTCTTGCTGCTCTCTACCTGAAGGTTTTCCTTATCGGTCTGCAAAGCATGCTTTTCGTTTGTAAGGTTTTCCTTATCGGTTTTAAGATTGCTTACATCGGTATTCAATCCCGTAATAGCATCATCAAGCTCTTTTATATGAATATTCTTAGATTCTAATTCTGAACGTAGCTGACGAAGCTCTGCATCTTTAAGCTGCAATTGTGCAGTAAGCTGAGATAACATCTTCTTCATAGCCTCGCCCTTAAAGCCTGTTGAACGCAACTGCTCCTCAAGACGCTTTATGAGATCTCTATTCTCTTTCATACGTTGCTGAATAAACTGCACATTCTCCTTTATCTGTGAAGCTTTATCAGCACGCTCGCCATCTTTAGCTATCGTTACACGATGCTCAGCAGCATTAATATCTGCAAACCCTTGCTGAATCTCATTCATAGTATTCATCATATCGTTAATCTCACTATCACGAGCATCAATAATAGAACGCAAAGAATCATTCTGCAACGCCATAGGATTAGCCGACTTCTTTCCCTGATTACAAGATGTTAGAGCTATCACTCCACAAATTGCCATTAAAAACAACTTTTTCATAATTATAATGATTTATATTACTATTTTTTTTTATTTTTTGTTACTCTGCTTTATCTTTTCTTTCCCTGCCACAACAATGACAAATTCGCCACGAGGCTCTATGGTCTTAAAATGGTCTATAAGCTCTGAAAGCGTACCTCTAAGAGTCTCTTCATGCAGCTTAGATATCTCACGAGAACAACTCGCTTTGCGATCAGCCCCAAACACCTCAGCAAACTGTTCCAATGCCTTAACCACACGATAAGGCGACTCATAAAAAACCATTGTGCGAGGCTCTTCTTTCAAACTTTCCAACATCGTCTTACGCCCCTTCTTCTGTGGGAGAAAACCCTCGAAAGCAAACCTATCACAGGGCAAACCACTCGATACCAAGGCTGGAACAAATGCTGTAGCACCGGGCAAAGCCTCTACAGTAATGCCATTAGCAGCTGCCTCACGTGCTAAGAAAAAGCCCGGATCGCTAATACCCGGAGTACCTGCATCAGAGATGCAAGCTATCTTCTGTCCTGCCTTAAGCCTACTTACTAAGCCTGAAGTAGTGCCATGCTCATTATATTTATGATGAGCCATAAGCCGATTCTTTATCTCAAAATGCTTTAAAAGCACACCCGAAGTACGAGTATCCTCGCACAAGATAAGATCTACCTCCTTTAAGATACGAATAGCTCTAAAGGTAATATCCTCCATGTTTCCAACAGGTGTTGGCACTAAATACAATATCCCCATATTGTGCGCAAATGTAAATTAATAAAAGAGAAAGACAAAAGAAATTATATTTTTTTACAACTATGTTATTTTAATTCACACCTTTTTTTATATATTTGCAATAAGAAAAATAGGATAACTTATTTGTAATTTTGTCCCTACTTTAATAGTAAAATAGCTATCTTTGCAGTATATAAAATAAAAGCAATGGATAATATTAACGGAGAAAAACGCCATCAAGGTCGTATAGAAGTAATATGTGGTAGTATGTTTTCGGGTAAGACGGAAGAGCTTATTCGACGAATGAAACGAGCAAAGTTTGCCAAACAAAGGGTAGAAATATTTAAGCCCGCTATAGATGTACGCTATTCTGAAGAAGAAGTAGTAAGCCACGACCACAACTCTATACTCTCTACGCCTATAGGCTCATCTGAAAGCATTCTCCTTTTAGCCTCAGACATAGACGTTGTGGGCATTGATGAAGCACAGTTTTTTGACCAAGGCCTTGTCGAAGTATGCAACACGCTTGCAAAAAACGGTATGCGTGTCATAATAGCAGGGCTGGATATGGACTATAAAGGTGTGCCTTTCGGGCCTATACCTGCCCTATGTGCAATAGCCGACGATGTTACTAAAGTGCATGCTATATGTGTAAAATGTGGTGCGTTAGCTTATCTTAGTCATCGGCTTGTAGCTAATGAGCACCGTGTTCTGCTTGGAGAGCAAGGCGAATACGAGCCTCTTTGCCGCGATTGCTACAACAAAGCAATACTTGCAGACGAGTCTATAAAGAAATAACCACCACATTAAAAGCTTATGTTACACACTATTTCATTAGATAAATTTCTACGCTGGACGGTCATTACACTGATTCTTGCAGCTGTGTTTTTTACGCTTAAAGCCCTCTCTGAAGTGCTTTTGCCCTTTTTCATTGCTTGGCTTTTGGCTTATCTGCTTTATCCCGTAGTAAAGTTTATACAATATAAGATGCATGTAACATCGCGCGCTATAAGCATCATTCTTACCTTTATCCTTATAATAGCCATCATCGCAGGTATCGTCTTTATCATTGTGCCGCCTTTCATAAGTGAGATGGAAAAGCTCGAAGTGCTGGCAAATAAATACATACAAAGCAACACCCATTCTAACAACATTGCAGCCATGCTTAAGCAATGGTTTACCACTCATAGATTTGAGATAAACCATTTCTTAAAAAGTCGCGACTTTACAGATGCCATCAAAACTGCCATGCCACAGGTTTTCGCCCTATTGGGGCAAACTGCCAACGTGGTGTTTTCGGTAATTGCCTCATTTATCACCTTATTATATATGTTCTTCATCTTACTCGATTATGAGTCGTTAGGAGAGAACTTCTTTAAAATGATACCACGAAAGTGGCGCTCTTTCTCTCGAGTGTTGGCATCTGATGTAGAAAAAGCACTCAATAGCTATATTCGTGGGCAAGGCATGGTAGCTCTATGTATGGCTATCATGTTTTGTATAGGTTTTTCTATTATCGACTTCCCCATGGCCATAGGCTTAGGAATACTCATAGGCATACTCGACCTCGTACCTTATCTACACGCCCTGGCACTTATCCCCACTGCTATCTTAGCACTTATGAAAGCTGCCGATACTGGTCACAACTTCTGGATGATATTCGGAGGAGCTTTGCTCGTTTTTATTATAGTGCAGATTATAACAGATATGATAATAACACCTAAGATAATGGGAAAAGCTATGGGCTTAAACCCTGCCATGCTGCTACTATCACTATCCATCTGGGGAGCACTACTGGGATTTATAGGGCTAATCATTGCCTTACCACTTACCACCATCATCATTGCTTACTGGAAAAGATATGTTACAAAAGATGAAGAAGTAATAAAAAACAAGTGATGAAAACTCACAGAATAATATTTTAAAATAAATAATAACAGCACAAACTAAAATTATAACCTTTGCCACATTATGAAAGCAAAAATCAATTGGAAACATTTCTTAGTACTTTTCATCGTAATAGGTGGGCTATATTACATCACACGCTCCATATTGCTAACCTGTGCTATCATGGTTATTCTCCTGCTTATAGACGGACTACTTATGCAATACGAACACCGTAAACGAGGAGAAAAAGAAATTAAAGATATTACAAAAAAGCTAAACGACGCTGAAAAGGATTCTTGAAAATGGACAAACTAATAGCTCTATATGAAAAATATTTAGGATATACACCCCTAAACACTCAGAAGATACCACTATCAGGTAGCAATAGAAGCTACTACCGCTTTACTGATAAAGAGGGAAAAACTATAATAGGTGTAAAAGGAGTAAGCAAGGAAGAAAACCATGCTTTCATATATCTTGCTAAACACTTTTATACAAAACAGATACCTGTACCAAAGGTATTAGCAGTGAGCGATGATGAGTTATATTACCTACAAAGCGATCTTGGGCAATTATCTCTATACGATGCCTTAAAAGGAGGTCGTGAGGCTAACGGTAAATACAATCTTAAAGAAATAGAACTTTTAAAAAAAACTATACGCACACTGCCCAACATACAGATAAACGGGGCACATGGGCTTGATTTTAGCAACTGCTATCCACAGCCTGAGTTCGATAAAGAAAGCGTACTCTTTGATCTTAACTACTTTAAATACTGCTTCCTAAAGTCTACAGGCTTAGATTTTCATGAATTAAAGCTTGAAGCTAACTTTCAGATGCTTGCCAAAGACCTTACCGCAGAACCCATGCAAGCCTTCTTATATCGTGATTTCCAAGCACGAAACGTAATGTTAGACCATAACGGGAACCCCTTTTTTATAGATTTCCAAGGAGGGCGAAAAGGTCCTTACTACTACGATTTGGCGTCTTTTCTATGGCAGGCAAGCGCAAAATATCCCTTTAAATTGCGCCGACAACTTATAGCAGAATACTATGAAAGCCTAAAACAATACACCGAAGTGCCCTCGGTAAGACATTTCGTAAGTCGCCTTTCGCTCTTCATACTATTTCGCACATTACAGGTATTAGGAGCCTACGGCTTTAGAGGATACTTCGAGCATAAACAGTATTTCATCAATTCCATACCATACGCTATACAAAACCTACGCGATATGATTAACACTGAAGGATTACATTTCCCTTACCCACACCTTATGGATATACTTAAAAGGCTCATTAACCTGCCACAGTTTAGCCCTAAGGACGAAACTTCAACTAAAGAAAAAGACCTTTTAAGCCTTTTACATATAGATAAATCGGGAAATACCTCCGATAATATCCAGCAGGATAAAGATAAAAGCAAACTGGTAGTTAAAGTGTTTAGCTTCTCTTTTAAGAAAGGAATACCTGACGATGATAGTGGAAACGGAGGAGGCTACGTCTTTGATTGTCGCAGCACCCACAACCCCGGACGCTACCCTCTTTATAAAAACCTTAACGGACTAACAGAGCCAGTAATACGATTCCTTGAAGATGATGGTGAGATACTAAACTTCCTAAAACCTGTTTACGCCCTTGCCGATCATCACGTAAAACGCTATATAGAACGTAACTTTACCCATCTTATGTTTTGCTTTGGCTGCACTGGTGGACAACATCGCTCTGTATATAGCGCACAACATTTAGCCGAACATATTCATAACAAATTTAACATAGAGGTGCATATCATTCACCGAGAGCAAGGCATTAAACAGATACTATTACCTAAATAAGCTGATGCAATAAAGCTACATTCTTTTTCCTTTCTAAGCTCTATGATATCACCTTGTTTAGCCTATACTGTTTAAAGTATATCATATACCAAAGAAAAAGCATTTTTTATAATATGTAAAGCTCACAAATAAAAAACAAATAATCCTTATATATTCTTTAAAAGAGAAACATATAAGGGTTATTTGTTATAATATTAAAGCCTCTTAATGTAAGATGCCTACAAAATAAAGATTTATTATTTGTTTAAATTTTTAGCCAGATACTGTTCTTCATGGTATGTTAAAGCCATAAAGACAATGGAAAGAATACAAGCTATGAGAAGCAGTATAAAGGTTATATCCCAACCCCAGTCTTTAGCAACATAGCCTATAACGATATTAGCAAGTAATGCTGTACCAAGCACATAGCCCATAAAGCCTGTTAAGCCTGCTGCAGTACCTGATACGTTCTTAGGAGCTAAGTCGAGCGCCTGAACACCTATTAACATCACAGGACCATAGATAAAGAAACCTATAGCTATTAAGCAGCCTATTACTACATTAAGATTGTCGAGGAATTGCCAATAAATAACAATAGCAATAGCCACTAACACCATAAATAATATAGTAGGTAGAGCACGACGCCCTTTAAACACTTTATCCGATAGCCAGCCACAGATTATTGTTCCGGGAATAGCTGCCATTTCGTAAGCAAAATAAGCCCAACCTGCACTTTTTATGTTAATACCCTTTTCGGTAAGAATGGCAGGAGCCCAGTCTAAACAGCCATAACGCACCATATAAACGAAAGCGTTAGCAAAGGCAATATACCATAAAAACTTATTTGAAAGCACAGTACGGAAAATCTCTTTAGTAGAAAGCACTTCCTCCGACTTTTCACTATACCCCTTTGAAGCCTCGCCAGACCACTTTTCTATAGAAGGCAAAGCGCACGACTGCGGTGTATCGCGTATCAAACAGTAAGCTATGATAGCTATAATTCCAGCTACTGCTGCAGGGAAAGCGTAAGTACCTATAAGGAAATAACGATCTTTGTCGGCTCCATAAAATAATGAGCCAAACCATACAGCACCATATACTGCCATAGGACCTACCAAAGCACCACCTACGTTATGGGCACAATTCCAAAAAGACATCCATGTTCCACGCTCCTTAATAGAAAACCAGTGGGTCATAACCCTACCACACGGAGGCCAGCCCATACCATTAAACCAACCAACGAGGAAGTTAAGTGCTGCCATTAAGATTATAGCCAGCGACTTATGCTCAGCACCCAAACACTGCACAGGCACTATCATAAACAGCATAGCTACAGCAGCAAGTATTAACCCCAAAGGTAAGAATGTACGAGCATTGCTCCTATCGGAAATACTTGCCATGATAAATTTTGAAAAACCATAAGCTATAGCATTCATTGATAAAACAATACCAAGCTCATCTTTTCCAAAACCTAACCCATCTAACATAGGAATGGCCATAGAAAAGTTCTTACGAACTATATAAAAGCCTGCATATCCTATGAATATACCAATAAATACTTGCCACCGCAATGAGCGATAACGTGAGTCGGCTTCAACTCCTGTTTGAGCCTCCTTATACTTAGGAGGATTTAAGAATTTCCACATAACTTTTTAAATTGTTTATTTTGTTGTTATTTTAAAATGTTAGTTTATAGATTTTATCTAAATTTAGGTTTCTAAAAAGATTTTATCCACCTCTTATATTAAAAAGTGGGCGTCCTTTTAAGCGTCTCTGATACATCTTATAGAACTCAGAGGCAAAGATAAACAATTATTTTATATAACAAAAGAAAAAAGCCATATTTTACATTAAAAATTTTACTTTGCGAAGAAGTGGCGTTTCCTATAAGGTTAGAAACGGACTTTTTTGGCTTCGATACGAAAAGACGCTTAACCTTCACTATAGCTACAAAAACGGCAGAAACAGGTATCTTTACATGGAAGGAATATACCTGCCTTACATTATATATAAACAAAAGAAAAAGAATATTATTATTCAGTATTGCTATTGCTACATGGTAATAAGATACCAAAGCACATCTATATATAAATAAGAGGTAAACATTTTGCAAGGAGAAAGAATCGAATAAAAAGAAAAAATAAATTATTTTTGATATAAAAATAGATTAAAAATGCAGTAAAATTAATTTATTTTTATTTCCCGCCTATAATGTTTTTCTTTATAAAAGTAGGCTTTCTGTGGCTTTTAGGGTGAGCTATACTCGTATGATTATAAGGCTATAGTATGGCTTTTATAAGGCAACAAGTATACTATATAAAGCAGCGTAGCCTCTAAAAAAGAGGCTACGCTTATTATAACAATTAAAAAGCTTTATAACATTGTTTACAAATGAAGATTATGCCCCATACGTGTTTGCTTCGTTTTTAGGTAACGATAGTCGTACTTGTTAGGGGTAATCTCAATAGGAACGTTTTCGGTTATTTCCAGTCCGTATGCTTCTAAGCCCACTCTTTTGGTGGGATTGTTAGTTATTAACCTCATTTTGTGTACGCCAAGGTGTCGGAGCATCTCTGCGCCGCTACCATATTCTCTCTCATCTGGTCGAAATCCGAGGTGTATATTAGCATCAACGGTGTCTAAGCCTTGTTCTTGCAGTTTGTAGGCAGCTATCTTATTCATAAGTCCGATGCCACGTCCTTCTTGCTGCATATATATCAGTACTCCCTTGCCTTCTTCCTCTATCATCTTCATAGCCTTGTGCAACTGTTCGCCGCAATCGCACCGACAGCTTCCAAGTATATCTCCCGTAGCGCATGAAGAGTGTACTCGCACCAATATGCTTTCATCTTCTTTCCACTCTCCTTTTACTAAAGCCATGTGTTCTATGCCATTGTTTTTTTGTTGGAAAGGAATGAGCTGAAAGTTTCCATACATGGTGGGTAGTTCTACCTTTTCGCCCACTTTGATACCAGCTTCTCTGTCTAAGCGATAGGCAATAAGGTCTTTAATGCTAATAATCTTCATTCCCCACTCTTTGGCTTTCACCTGCAAATCGGGCATTCGTGCCATAGTGCCGTCTTCGTTCATTATCTCCATTAACACTCCTGCAGGGTAACAGCCGGCTAAGCGGCATAGGTCTACAGCTGCTTCTGTATGTCCTGAGCGCTGCAACACACCATTCTCTTGTGCGTAAAGAGGGTTTATGTGCCCCGGACGTCCAAAGGTTTCGGGCTTTGAAGTGGGGTCGGCAAGAGCTTTTATGGTTTCGGCTCTATCGTGAGCAGATACTCCCGTAGAGCAGCCTTCAAGTTTGTCTACAGTAACCGTGAAAGGAGTTTCCAGCATAGAGGTGTTGTTAGGTACCTGATGTGGCAGCTCCAGTTCTGTAGCTCTTACTTTAGTGATAGGTACGCATAGCACTCCACGCGCATTTTTAAGCATGAAATTCACCTTTTCAGGAGTTATAAACTCCGCTGGCATTATTAAGTCGCCTTCGTTTTCACGATCTTCATCGTCTACAACGATAATGAATTTACCTTTTTTAAAGTCTTGTAGTGCATCTTCAATGCTATCTAATTTAAAGTTTTCCATATAGTTACTATTTATAATTCATTTTTCTTTAACTTCTGCTTTTCTGTATTCTTTCTATGATATTATTATTAACTTTTGTTATTTCTTTTAGGTTTCTGTATAAGCGAAATCTGAAACGCCACATTCTTAAGTAAAAGAATATGCCCAGAGGTATTATGAGTGCTGAAACAATGTTCAGCCATTTTTTCTCAAATGGGCGTGTGTGTGCCTTAGTAGCAATGATAGGATACTTGTTTAGTTCGCTTAGTATAAAGCGATCTTTAGTATTACTCAAATCGTCTATAATATCTTCCAAAAGTGCGTTTAGCTGTTCTATCTTATGGTCGGCATGATATTTAAAGAACACTTTTATAGGATTAGGAGGCGATGTGAGCCGCTTATCCTTGTGGTATCTTGCAATATCTTCATTAATCTGCTTAAGTGTCAGAGCATCTTTATGATAATCAGGATCAGAGATAAGCACTTCTTTTCTTAATATGTTTCGCTTCATTCTAATGCCCAAGATGCGTTTTAAGGTGTTCTTATATAAGTCGGCATTAAAGAACATAGAATCGTTATTAGCCTTATATGTAAAGAACAAAGCCATAGGTATCAGTACTGCCGGCGAGAGTCCTTTACCAAACCATATAGCCCAAGCACCTTGCTGAGACATCTTATACCCTGTATTATCTAAGATATAGAATATTATAAAAACTATAACACTTACTATAATAGGCAGCCCGAGCCCTCCTTTACGTATAATAGCCCCAAGCGGAGCACCTATGAAAAAGAAGATAAGACAGGTCAGGGCAAGTGTAAACTTGTTAATCTCCTCTATAGTATGCTGCCTTATTATCTTATCAGCATCACTGGTTATCATGCTTTTAAACTCCAGTTCTCCCACTTCTTGCTGAACGTTAGCCAGAGCCATATCCACTACTGTTCGCCGTTTATCGGTGGGCAGATGAGCAAAAAGGGAATCGATATTAAAATGTTTAGAACTTTCTATCCTTCTAACCTTTTCCTGTTGCGCCGTTTTTAGTATAGGGTGTGGATAATATGCCTTCTGCATATCTTTATAATATGCTTTTCCTACGCTGTCATATACTTGTATTAGAGAGTCTTTATCGTGTTGTATCTTGGCTAAACTCTTTGTACGTGCATCGTTAGAGAGGCCAGCAACCTCAGTAAGACTAAAGTCGCCATTGAAGTCTATAACTATCTTTTTATGCGCAAAAGTTTCTCTACGATATGGCACGCTTGAGCTGTTTCCTATCTCTTGGTCGCGCATATTTTCAAACCACTCTCCATTCCATAGGTTAAGAACGAGGTGTTTTTTCTCTGCTGTAGACTGAAGCATACCCGAATCGGCAAGTATTATAGCCTGATCTTCGTAGCTATCGGTCATACGATACACCATTATATTATATAAATGGCCTGTTTTAAGATTTTTTTTCTCAACATAGAGGTTAGTTTGTGGAATGCCACTATAAAACACTCCTTCCGGTATTTCCAGCTCTGGACTCTTTTGCTTCATAGATATAATAAGCTGATAGAGATGCTTCTGCGCTACAGGAGCAATATTATTCTGGAAATAAAACGATAATAGTGTTATAAGAATGGTTATGCCTATTAACCCTCTAAAAGACTGAAACAAAGATATTCCTGCCGCCTTTATGGCTGTTAGCTCCGAACTTTCGCCAAGGTTACCATAAGTCATCAGCGACGATAGCAACACAGCAAGCGGAAGAGCCTGTGGCACCATCATTAAAGCCATGTAACCAAAAAACTGTGCAAGCACATCTATGGTAAGCCCTTTACCTATAAGGTCGTCTACAAAACGCCATAAAAACTGCATCATCAGTACAAAAAGACTGATGAAGAAAGTGCCTACAAAGAGTAAACCAAACTGCTTGGCAATGAATATATCTAATTTTTTGAAGCGTAACATTTATTAATGCACCGATGCATTGATATTTTATATTAGGTGCAAAAGTACATAAAAAAAGGGAGAACTTTGCTTTTTTACTTTTTATTCTTACCAATACCTTTCAAAAGGATATACTTTTTTTTGATAGTGAAAAGACTTATTCCTTATTAACATTCTGATGTATTATCAAAAAAAGTTATACCTTTGTAGGGGAATATACATTTTATATATATAAAGATGTATAACACTAATATCACTTTTTTCTATTATAGCAAATAATATAAACCTAAATATAAAAGCTAAAATGTGTGTTAAAAAAACTGTAGCATGTATGTTTTTCTTTGCTACTTCGTTGTTAATAGCAGCGCAAAACGTGTATACTATTTATCCTGTACCTCACAGCCAACAGCTCTTAGGAACAAGGGCTTCTTTTACAAAGGTGGTAAATGTAGTAGCAGATGCTTCTATAGATAATGTTACTGTGGGGCGTATTAAAGAGCTATTAGCATCTAAAGGGCTAAGCGTACGGCTTGGTAAGGAAGCTAAGAATGGTCTTTCAAACGTCTTTCTTGGTGTGGCTCACAGCAATGGTGTAGCTAACAAGATAGCAAAAAAATGGCATATAACGCCAGATGTGATTGATAAAAAGGGTAAGTTTGATAAGCACTTGCTTTATCTTACCTCTCAAAAAGGTAGGGCTAACGTGCTTATACTTGGCGAGAACACCGATGCTACCTTTTATGGTATAGCGTCTCTTGAGCAGATATTAGATAATGGCACGCAAAACTTAGCTTGTGTAAAGATAGACGATTATGCTGACATACAATATCGTGGCGTTATAGAAGGCTATTATGGTGTGCCTTATACTGCCGAAACTACAAAAGACCTTTTCCGCTTTATGGCACGTTATAAGATGAATAGCTATATGTATGGTGCAAAGAGCGATCCTTATCATTCGCAAAAGTGGGAAGACCCTTACCCCGACTCTATTACTTCTGAGCAAAAAGCTATAGGCTATCTGTCTGCCCCTATGCTGCGTGATATTACCAAGACAGCCCATAATAATAAGGTGAACTTTATTTGGGCTATTCACCCTGGTAGTGCTTTCACCCAGAACAAGGACAACAATGTTATAGGCAGGATAATGAATAAGTTTGAGAAGATGTATCAGCTTGGCGTGCGCCAGTTTGGCATTTTTGTAGATGATATTGGCGTACCTTTAGATAGTATTAGTCTTTCACTGAACGCAAAAAGGCTCACAGAAGCTCAGCAGGCTGTGGAAGCTATGTGGAACAAAACATATAAATCGGCTGCCGACACGGTAAAACCTATCAACTTTGTGCCGCAGCTATACGCTTATTCATGGTTTAACGACACCGTGCGACATAACTTTTTCAAGGCTTTAAGCCACACCCCGAAACAGGTTGTGGTATATATTACTGGGGCTAAGATATGGAGTGTACCTAATTCGCACGACTTATCTGTAGTATCAAAGAGCTTTGGGCGTTCTTTAGCATGGTGGTGGAACTATCCATGTAATGATAACGATATGAGCAAACTTTTCGTTAGCGATACTTATACTAACTTTGCCGACGAACGTTGGATAGACAACAACGCAAGGTTAGAAGCTACTTTAAATGGTGCAAGTGCATTAATCTCTAACCCCATGCAGCAAGGAACAGCCTCTAAGATAGCCCTTTTCGGCTTAGGCGACTATGCTTGGAACCATAAAGGGTTTGATAATGAGAAGAGCTACAGGGCAGCCTTGTGTGCCGTAGTAGGTAAACAGCGTGCTAAGGCTTTTTGTCATGTGTCAAAATATCTGCGTTATTATGACGACAACCCTCTAAAAGACCTTATTGCCGCGTATAAGAAAGATGGGAAAGCTACAGCTTTAAAAGCTGAAATGGAGCTTTTGATAAACGAATGTAACACCTTTGAGGTGATGAAGCGTTCTGCTAACAAGCCAGATAGCTTGCTTTATGCCGACATTAAGCCTTGGATAGAAAAGGTGAGCGATATGGCTTTTCTTATACATGAGATGCTTACAGCTATAGACGCAAAAAGAGAAGGTAAGCCTTTTGCTGCTTTCTATCAAAACAAGCTCTTATCGCTTGCTGCCGATTTAGACGACAACGGCAAATATAAGTTTAGCATTCTTGATGGTATGGGTGATGATATAAAGCTAAGTCGTATATTGGCAGAGCCTTCACAAAAGGTTATGCGCCCATTTATAACTTTCTTAGCAAAACAATTGCAAGGAGAATAATTCTTTATACTTTATGCTTTTATATGTAAGCCACGAAGTAAATCAGGTTTACCTCGTGGCTTCTTCTTACTTTCTTCTTACATTATTGCGTTAGAAAAAAGTACCTTTCTTGTTTTCTTTAATATGTTATACCTTAAAGAAAGGTTTACTTAAAACCAGTATGTACCAGCCTCTGGGTTAGCATCACCTTTTAGTTGGTAATATAAGTTTTCTATTATCTCTTTGTAACTAAGCCCAAGATTGTTTTGTATAGTTTTTATTAATCGCTGCGTCTTTGGCTCTAAAGTTTCTATTTTGGGTAAAGATCCGTCTTCGCCCATTTCCACATCTCCAGAATATTCTTCTCCCCAACAAGCATAAACCATCACAGGTATATAGAATGTAGGGTACCACAAGTTATCTTCTTTCTGCTCTTTCGTTGGAGTCCATGATGCTACCTGCTTATAGTTATGTGTGTGTTCGTTTATATGGTCGTTAGTAATAAAGTCTACCTTCTTGTAAGTTATATCCTTTTTTCCTTTCGCTTCCATCAGCTTAACGGCAAGTTTGAAGGTTTGTCGACTATATCCAAAGGTCATATATCCCTTAAATCCCATTGGGTTTTTTAGTCCGTTATATTTTGCATTATCATCGTGCATGGTCTTTCCAAACGGTGTAGGATCAATATAATCATATCTAAAGAAGTCGTTATTATTAGGATTATCTATATTTTTATCAAAATCGTTTAAAGGTTTTACATCTTCTGGCACAAAGAAGTGTTGTAACTTGTCTTCTTTCCCGTTAGCAACCATTTCTGCTGTAATATCTTTTCCATTAGCATCAAAATAGTGTATATCTAAAGCATAAGCCCTTGCACCCTCAGTGTTAAAACTACTGTTAGAGCTAAAGGCATAAAGATATTTTGGATTGTTTTTATCGGCTACCCACTGGTTGTTTTCTAATCTGAACTTAAAAGTAGGCTTTGGCGTTATAAACGTAGTGCCTGCCATTCTGGCGTTTTCATGAAAACCTGTATAACCATGTAGATGTCCGTAAACTATCTTAACCTCTACGCTTGCAGGTATAGGTCCTGAGAGGTGCTGTCCTTCTGTCTTCTTGCTATTATCTACAGGCATTTCGCTGCTGCATGCTATAAACGATACCACTATAAGGACTACGATGGTAAGGGAGAGTAATATGTTAAAAGTTTTTTTCATTGTTGATATGTTTTTAATTGTTATTTTTCTTTACTTAATCTCTATAGGTAATATAGCCTGAAAGTCCCACAGGGCGTTAGTAATCTGACCATTTGAGGGGATATAAAAATCGGACGCTTTATGGTTTTTATCAAATTTGCTCATATTTCCAGAGTGCATTAAAGATATTTTTAAATCAAATTTCCTTCCTGCTTCCTTAAAGATAACAAACCCTTTAAATCCCATTGGGTTTTCTTTCCCTATAAATTTTCCTTTGTAATCATCTGCATAGACATAATCGAAAGGCAACTTGCTTTTATCCTTTTCACGAATAGATATATTATTTTTATCTGTTTTAAATAGTTGAAAGAAATGTTGATGTATTTTATCTTGGTCGTTTTCAAAGAACTGATCGTTCATAAGCTGATGGTCTTTATTATAATAATCTATCTTTAACATGTATACCGTCCTTGAATCTTTAGTGTTGTTTTTTACTACAAACTTATCACTACCCTTAGAAGTATCTATATGAAACCCCTGACTTTTCTTATCATGATTATTATCTACTGTATAATAGATAACCTGCGTATTGTTAGTAAGTATTACATCTTCTGGCAAGAGATTAGCAGAAAAGCTCTTCCCCTCTTTGAGCTTACCTTCTATGAGTGTAAACACAGAAGAGAAAGGATCTTCATGATGCTTGTTGTCAATTTCGTTTTCAGGCTGAGCAGGATCGCTGCTACAACTTGCTATCATTATGCTACTTAATATGAGTAAGCTACTCAGTAATGTTGTAAATGTTAATCTTTTCATTGTTTATAAAAGTATTAATAGTTATTATTAAAATTTCCAGCCCATTGTTATACTGATGTTTCTTCCGAGATCGTGCGAATAATAACGTGCTCGGTTAGTATATTCTTTATACTCTTTATTAAAGACATTCTCGCCTATTACGCTAAGAGATAAAGTGTTATGAGCATCTATAGTCCATGACACTCCAGCTTCAAAACCAAAAAGATTATATGCCTCAGGAGCTGTGTTTATGAGGTCGGTACTTGGGTCGAACCTATACTGCCGTGCTACAAAGTTGTGGTTAAGAGCTATCCATGGTGCCCATTGCCTTATAGGTTTAGGTGTATAAGTAATGCTATGACTAAAGCGAAAAGAGGGTATATATGGTAGGTAGTTGCCTGTACTCTGCTCGTTAGCCCATATCATAGAGGTCATAAAATGGTAGTCTATAGAGTTTATAGGTAATATATGTAAATCGAAGTCCATACCACGAAAGAAGGCATTAGTCTGCATATATTTAAATATAGGGTATGTGCCTGATATTACAGTGATATTTTCATGTGCAGGTCTGTCGTACATATAGTTTCTTATCCATTGTAGATAAGCATCAAGGCGTAGCTTAATATAAATACTTTTATATTGCACTGACGTAACCCACTTATAGCTATTTTCAGAGCTAAGAGTAGAGTCGCCAATGATATATCTACCCGATCCAAGTTCGTTACCATTGCTATAAAGCTCGTAAACGTGTGGTGCGCGCCATGCAGCTCCGAAATTAGAATAAACTGTTAATAGCCTGTTTACTTTATATTGTGTACCTATGTTATAAGTAAAATTAGAGAAAGAGCGATGTCCACCATAATAATGTCCAGTCCAATCGTATCCTGCTGCCTTAGTATCCTGCTTGTCGTATCTTGCTCCAAGCTCCACATTCCATTTGTTTTTATTATATTTTTGAATAGCATATATACCTAAAGTGTTTTCTGTATAGTTAGGTATAATAGGTACTACACCTGTGCCGCGTTCGTTTTTGTGATTAGTATAACAATGTTGTATTCCCATTTCTGACTGCCATTCATCATACCTTTTATGCCAACGTATTTTGTTTTGCAGTGATTGTAAATGCAAACTTACCGCAGGTATTTCAGAAAGATTCTCTCTACGTATTCTGTTTTCTTTACGATCATCTTTCTGAAAAGAAGATAACCAGCTAAAGTCTCCTATACCGTTAGCAGCGTAATACATCTTAAAAGTTACATTGTTATGTACCACATGCTGAAAAGGATATGTTATATGTCTGGTAAAAGGCGTAAAGACGACAGGCTTTCCGAGCGAGATACGTTCTGCAAGAAGGGAGGCTTCTCCCATCTGTGCATTAAAGAGCACACCCAGCTTAAGGTCGTATCTCGTAAAGAAGGTTTCCATACGTAGGCTTTTATGCTTAAATCCTAATGCTCCGGAGAAATTAAGCTCACGCGTCCCAGTGTTGTTAAGTATATACTTTGCAGAGTGTTGGTCGCCACTATTACTATATGTAGCTTGCACTCTCCATGCTAAATCATTAAGAAAAGGCGCAGAACCCTCTGCCCTACCTACTACCTGATAGCGTTTACCATTATCGCCATACATAGTAAGCAGCTTACCCTTTACATGCCTCTTACCATAAGGCAACATAGCTTGCTGCATAACAATAACTCCGCCAAGAGCTTCCGATCCATATCTCACCGCTTCTGCACCTTTAACAACCTCTATCTTATCGCTACTGTTTTTATCTACCTCAGGAGCATGATCGTCGCCCCATTGTTGTCCCGTTTGGCGCGCACCGTTTACTATCATAAGCAAGCGGTTTCCATACATTCCATGCACCACAGGCTTTGATATCGTTGTACCCGTTCGTATGGCACTTACACCACTAATACGCTCAAGCATAGTAGCAAGCGACTGACCTAAAGAACGATCTATCGTAGTTTTATCTATCTGGCTGCTAATGGCGTTTACACTAACAAGTTTTCTTTCTCCACTTACAGTTATCCCTCCCAAGCTATATGTTTTAGACTGAACAGAGTCTGTCTGCACACCTGCATGTTGCGGTTTTTGCGCATAGCTCTTAATAGAAGGAATCAAACTAAAGTTAGTAATACAAAAAAAAGTAAAACTAACATAGGCTTTTTTATTCATTCCTACACTATAAAATTTTTAAAAAATATATTAAACAACTTGGCACAACACTTCTTCTTAAAGCAACAACGTTAGTATAAACACAGATTATTAATAAACACACCTTTGTATATATAATATCCTATTTTATATACAAACGACATAAAAACATTGTGCCTAATAAAAAGAAACAAGCGTCTAAGCAAATCTTAGACAAGACTAAAAAGTGGGTGGAGAATGAGCATTAACAGAACTAACAGGACGCCAAACAGTAATTTCTTTTATTTCATAATGTGCTATAAGAATACCTACAAGAATAGGAGTAAAGATAATATTCTTTACTGATTCTGACTTTAGCCATATAAAATGACAGATAGAACAATAAGGCTTTATATCTGTGTCCTGATATACCTTTTGAGTTTTAGATGTTTGTGAGATGTTTTGGTAAAGGTGTAGGTCAAGACTTTTGCTTATATGAGATGCTGTGAACACTAATAACAGTATCCACGCATAAAACAAGCTATAACTCCTTTTCTTTACTAAACTCATCTTGCTGCTATATAGATTTTACAAATCTAATAATATCTATTGACAAAAGTATTATTTTTCATGCATTATCACGTATATAACATCTATTATTTAGCTAATATTAAGATTTCACCTGCTATAATAATAATGTATATATGCCTTTATATGCTGTGATAAAACATTAAAGACATTGATGCAAAACGCTTAAAAAGAAAGGTGTTTTACCTACTATATGTTTTGGTGTTTATAAATCTTTCATTTCTATAATAAAATGTTTTTTCAAAGCTATCGCACATGATCTGTGTTAAGAATTACAAAGAAAACTGCTGTTTGTAAACAAGTTATGAATATTTTTGATTGTATTTTTATACCTTTGCATCAATAACATGAAGCGGAGGTACGGTGGTAACTCTTTCTCACATAGGAACGTACTGTGTAATTATACCCTTTTAAAGGGTTTTAATTCAGATGCTTCGAAAGTATTTAATGATGAGATTTTTAAAAGTAATTGTATTCAGTTTATTAATTAATTTGTTTTCTGTAAGTGTTAATGCTGAAGAAAAAGTAAATGGTAATGAGTTTAATTGGAAACCAGTAATAGACGCCATTATTCATTTAGAGAGTAGAGGAAAAGCAAAAGCTGTTAATGGGCAATATGCCGGAGTATTACAAATATCTCCTGTTCTTGTAAAAGAGTGTAATAACATTTTGCAAGCAAGAGGTAGCAAAAAGCGTTATACCCTGTCCGATCGCTTCAATGTTCAAAAATCAAAAGAGATGTTTTTGGTTATTCAGTCATTTCATAACCCTTTGAACAATATAGAGAAAGGCATTCGTATTTGGGCTGGAGGCATAAGATACAGCATTGCCAAAACTCAAAAATATGTGCAAAAAGTTTTTGCTGTTATGAAATAATGCAGGTTTTTAAATAAACTCAAGATTCATAAATTTGTATTTTTTCTGGCTTATTCTTTTTAAAAAAAAAAGAGTAAGCCAGTTTTTTTTATTACCATTATTATTTACCTTTGCATAAATAATAAATAAAGATGAAATTGTTTTATCGTATAATAATAGCATTATATATTACGTTTTTTCCCTGCTTACAAGTGATAAGAGCTCAAGAACAAGCTTTTAGCAGTTCTACGCATTATGCAAAGAGAATGGAGACTTTTCTAAAAGAAGGCAAATTGCCTACAGGCAAAGTGATAATGTTTGGTGATAGCCATCTGGAATATGGAGGCGATTGGAATCGTTTTTTCCACACCGACCACCTTATTATAAACAGAGGTATTGTTGGAGATGATGCCATAGGAATGTATCATAGGCTGTCAATGGTCATTAAAGCTAAGCCTCGTGCGGTGTTCTTTAGCTGTGGCACGAACGATTTAAGCCATAATTTACCCATAGACAAGGTGTTTTGTAACATTGTCAAGACTATCGAAAGATTACACAATGGAAGCCCTCATACACAAATTTTTGTTTGTAGCCTGTTTCCTCTTTGTCCTTCTAAAGGTGTGTGGAAACTGCTATCAGGTAAAGAAAAGATGATAAAAGAATTAAACAAAAAGTTAGAGCAATATTGCTTTCAGCACAGATATACATTTATCGACCTCTATAAAAAGCTGCTTTTATCTATAAACTCAGAATATATGAACCCTATCTTTTCCATAGATGGACTACACCTTTCTAAAGAAGGTTATAATGTTTGGGTAGATGAAATAAAAAAATATATCGTTACAAAGTAATGCTAATCTAAAAGTATTAGCCTAAACAGCTGTTTAGGCTAATATGCTTTTATGAGTTTGTCTTAACTATCTTTGTTGGTGCCTGAGAAGCATTGCGCCGATTAACTACAGTCACTATAGCCTGTGCTAAGTTAATAAAAGCCTGCCCTATCATAGTGTTTAGATTTGTTACAATAGGTTCGCCTTTATCTCCACCCTCACGAATACTTTGTACAATAGGTATTTGAGCCAACAGTGGAGTATTCATTTCCTTAGCAAGATTTTTACAACCATCTTTGCCAAAGATATAATATTTGTTCTCAGGAAGCTCCTTTGGTGTAAACCACGCCATATTTTCCACTAAGCCAAGTATAGGGATATTCACCTTATCATTTTGATACATATCTATTCCTTTACGAGCATCTGCCAACGCTACTTCCTGTGGTGTAGATACTATTACAGCACCTGTGATAGCAAGAGTTTGCATTAACGTAAGATGAATATCACTTGTGCCTGGAGGAGTGTCAAGAATAAAATAATCTAACTCCCCCCAGTCAGCATCAGCTATTAACTGTTTCAGCGCAGAAGTAGCCATACCACCTCTCCATAGGGTTGCTGTCTTAGGATTTACGAAGAAACCTATCGATAGCAACTTTACTCCATACTTTTCTATAGGCTCTATAAGATCCCTATTATCCTTCTTTACTGCAGTAGGGCGAGCATCTTCTACACCAAACATTTTTGGCATACTTGGACCAAAGATGTCAGTATCTAATATACCTACCTTATAACCAAGCTTGGCAAGTGCTATTGCTAAGTTGGCTGATACTGTGCTTTTACCTACTCCGCCTTTCCCTGAACTAACAGCTATAATATTTTTTACATTAGGAAGAAGCTTACCTACTTCGGGACGTGGGGCAGTCTTAAATTCGGTATCAATTGTTACCTCTACTTCCTTCCCTACAGAATAGTGTATTTGTGCTTCTGCAGCCTTAATAGTAGATTTTAGGAAAGGGTCCGTCTCGCGTGGGAAAACAAGTGTAAATTTCACCTTATTCCCTGCTATACTCGGCGTGTCTGCAAGCATACCGCTTGCTATTATGTTAGTTTTAGTCCCTGGATATATTACTTTTTCCAGAGCATCTATTATGAGTTTTGGATATAATGTCATAACGTTCACTTTTTTTATCTATATAAATATTTAGCTAAAATCATGCCAGATAACAATAATCTTATAAAAGAAAACGAGTTAGATCAGAAAAACTTTTCAATACTAACAGGTTATCGTGTGGAAATTCTTTCACCACCTCATGTTTCCAAACCGTATGAAAAGGTATGTGAATAGCACTCCCACCTAATTTTAAAACAGGTTTTATGTCCGACTTAAAAGAGTTGCCTATCATGAGAAGTTCTTCCATCTTTACTCCAAAACTATGACAAAGGTTATTATACTCCTCATGGGTCTTATCTTCTACCACTATAAAGCTATCAAAAAAACATGAAAGCCCCGATCTTAAATATTTGTTTTTTTGATCGAGCAGCTCCCCCTTTGTAAATACTATTAGGGGTATTTTACTATTGCTCCTAAGCTGCTTTAGCGTTTCTTTCACCCCTTTTAAAGGCTCTCCTAAAGATGTTAATAGCGTGTCAGACAATTCTAATATACGCATAACATCTTCCCCCTTTATCTTTTTATCTGTTATATTTACTGCGTTTTCTATTAATGATAAAATAAAAGCTTTACAGCCATACCCTAATAAAGGCATGTTTTTAGTTTCAGTAGCAAATAAAGTCAATGACGCTTCTTCAGGAGTAATGCCGTATTGTTCTAATATCTTTATATAACTCTTTTCAGCCTCATCATAAAAGCTTTGACAGTCCCATAACGTATCATCTGCATCAAAAGCTATTAGCCTTATCTTTTTTATATCAAACATAACTTTTATTTTTATTGCAAAGATACTGCTAAGTAACCTATAATACAAAAATAACACTTCCAATTATAAGAAAGAAATAGGTGCTTACACTATTTTCCTGAATATATCACCTTCTTTTATCTTGCCCCTTGTCTAAGCATTACCGTTGCTTCTGCTGCTGAAATGCTAATATTTACCACACTGCTTTCAAGGTAAAAGGAAAGAGGTGAGAAAGAAAAATAAATTATTTTTAGAGCAAAAATAGATTAAAAATGAATTAAAAATAGGTTATTTTTGCTTTCTACAGTCCTCTTCTTACTTCGTAAATGAGTATCTATAAAGGCTTACTTCGTTATCTTCCGCACATAAACTTAAACGGACAGCTGGCGCATATCTCAAGGTCGTCAGTAGGCGTAAAAGGCTGCTCTTTGTCGTAAAGCCTCTCTAAGACGGCTTTCAGCTCGCTCATAAACTCATCTCTGTATTTAGCTACATCTATTACCTCTTGCTTATCTATAACAACGATGGGAGAATAGGCTTTTTTATTAGTTTTCTGAATGAAAAGAAGTGCAGGCGCTACAGGTCTATGCTCCTTGTTAAAGAGTTCTGGGGACGTCTTAGGAGCCTGCTTCACCTTGTTATCTGCTATTAACAAGCCATAGAGCATCGCCTGCATAACATAGTCGCTTTTATTCTTAATATTATCCGCGCTAAAGATAGAAGGCACATCTGCCATGGGCTTAGCCTCTTTCCTACCTGTTTTATAATCTACCACCCTCATACGTCTTATCATGGTGTTCTTCTCTAACATATAGGTAGCTACATCAAGCCTGTCCACTCTCCCCCCTATACGCTTCTTATAAGGCTTACCCATGAGGCTTATCTCTACTTCGTCTTCCACATCAAACTCATGCGCTATAACCCTAATAGGTGCCACATCATAATCTAAACGCAGCAGCCTGACAAGATATTTCTTAACTACCTCTTTGTTTAATATCTGCAAGCCGTTAAGATTGAGCTTACTACCCTTTTTAAAATCTTTTTTGTTAAACAATTCTAAAGCAATGGCTTCTTCTATCACACTATCAAGAACGTTCGGCTTAAGGATAACCTTCTCTATGTCGGCTTTGGTTAGCTCTTTAGCGCAAAAGATGTCATTATACATAAGCTCGGCAGCCTTATGAAAGATATTACCAAAAATTCTGTTGTCTATGCTGTCTTCGTCTACTACGTTTTGCTCTTCTATACCTACAACATACTTATAGAAAAACTTTACCGGGCAGGTTATAAAAGTGTTAATTGCCGTTGGCGAAAACTTAGGTATATGCACAAGTTTCTCCATTACCCTCTCATCTTTTTGCACAGGCTCGATAGATATTTTGTGCTGCTGCTGCCCTGCCTTAAGCGTGTATCTACGCACTAAACAAGACGGCTTGCTCCATTCTACCATAAGCTGCAACATAAACCGGCTCATCTCTCCCGTCTTTACCCCCTGTGTAGAATTGTTGTAAAGGATAGTAACATCGCCAGCACGCTGTATAAGTCGATGAAAATAATAACTAAAGATAGACACCTTATTGTTTACCGTTGTAAGCTCGAAGGCATGACGTATGGCATGAGGTATAAACGACGCATCGTCTACTCCTTTAGGCATATTACCCTCGTTACATGATAGGATAAGTACGTGTTCAAAGTCGAGGTTACGCGTTTCTAACACACCCATTATCTGCACTCCCTTTGCTGGTTCGCCATGAAAAGGCACACTGGTAGCATTGACAAGCTGTGTAAACAACCTACGGAAAATAATAATATCTCTATCCAGATAATAGCTTCCATCTTCTTCAGCTGTCATAAGCTCTATAAGTCTGCTTAGCAAAGTGTACATTCTAAAGACCGACTCTTGGAAGAAAGGATCGCCTTCCGAAGCACCGTTTATGCCCACTACCTTAGTTATCTGCGCAAGCCACTTTACAAAGGCAAGCATGTTTTGTGCATCGTGCGGGCAATATTCTATACCCTCCCACAACACATAAAACTGTCTGTCGGCATTCATCTTTGCTAAAAGCTCCTCTGCATTGCTCCAAACATATTTAGCATAAGGGTGCCTGAGCACGCGTGTGGCATAACGTAAGCGAAACTTTTCCTCCATGAGCGAATAGCCCTCTACCTGTAGCCTTATAAGCTGTGCTATGAAAGAAGCTATTAACGACTGCCTAAGGGGGTAACCAGTGGTAACGTTAAGCTCTTCCACCTCCGTAGGAACGCAGTGTATAACTGTCTGTAACAAGCTCTCGTCGCATAGCACAATGGCTGTTTTGCGCCCATCTTTATATCGAGAGTTTTCTTTTAGCCACGTTGTTATGTAACGTGCCTGCATATTTTCCGTAGGAGAAGCTATAAACGATATATCTTTTGGTGCATCTAAATTGTTAAACACCTCGTGGTTATAATGAGGCAACTCGTTAGGAAACATCTCTAACCAACGCTGTATATATCTGCCTGCCTCGCGCCCTTTAGAAAGATAATAGTTATCATAATCCCAATAAAAAGCAGCTTTATCCTTTAGCTTATAAAAGAGCTCTTGCTCTACCTTTTGCAGCACATTAAAGCCTACAAAAACATACTTTTTATATGGCAGAGAGAAACGTTCTTTCTCTATCACATCACGATAAAGCATACCCTCATAGGCAAGTCCTAAGGCTCGAAGACGACGTTTATACTCGGTATATATATCAAAGAGCTTGCTCCAAAACTCTTGAAACCTACGCCGCAAGCTATCCTCGTCGACGCTTATGTTAGTAAATACTTTTTTTAGTTCAGAGATCTGCTCTGGGGTAAGATAATCTAACGATTCCAACTCTTTATTAGCACTTAAAAGCCCGAGCAACTTCTCTGTAGGTGCAAGATTCTTATCAATATCATCAAAGTCGGCAAGGAGCAATTCGCCCCACCCATAAAACTGGTCTAAAGGTTCGGCTTTGTGTGTTATATCCATATATACCTTATGAAGAATGCAAATGCTCTTAATAGGGTCTGCTATGATCAGATCAGACTGTGTACGAAACAGTTCAGATATTGTAATATAGTTAGGCGACCACACAGGGCCATCTGCTCTCTGTGCTATCTCCTGATTAAGAAATAACGCTGCACGCTTATTTGGGAACACTACTGCCACATGTGCCAAATTGTCCTGATACTTTCTCAGTAAGTCTTCTGCTACGTATGATAAGAAAGATTTCATTTTTTCTATATTGTTTACCGTTTTTTTAGTTTTCCTTGCTTACTACTTCCACTACTTCTCCACGCATAACATACCACAGATAGCCCGATATGTTACAATAGCCCATCTTCTTAAGAAGCTGCATATAACGTTGCACCTGCTCATGATATTCCTCGCGAGGACTACCAAACTTATAATCTATCACCACCACCTTGCCTTCTTTCATTATAACACGGTCTGGACGCTGCTCAAAACAGCTATCGGTAGTCTTGTCATACTGCAAGATAGCACACTCGTTATATACCTTCCACTCTTGAGAAAACCATTCCTTCACCTGCTCGTTATTGACGGCTGAGGTTATCTGCTGTCTCAGCTCTTTAGATGAAACATCGTCGTTATATATAATTCCCTCAGCTTCTAAAGCCTGCAAATGGGGTTCTATATCGGCAAAGGTCTTTATAGAAGAAAAAATATTATGCAACACGCTACCCACCTGCATATACCTCTGCCGCTTGCTTACCTCTTGACCATGTATAAAAGCATCGCTCTTATTACTTTGGCGAAAGCTCACCGCACTGTTAAATGTTTCTATATCTAACTCCTTAGCTTGTGGCACTATGGTGAAGGGGTTTAGCATAGTCTTTTCTTGGCTTTCTGTTTTATCGTATTCAGCTGCTGGTATAAGTGTGCCAAAGGTAAAGGTTATAGGTTCGTCGCCTCCTTGCTGCTCCTGTTTCTCCTCTTCTACGTATTCTGCATTTTTCAGCTCTTTTCCTAAAACTTCTAAGCAGTGCCATAACAGATAGCTACGCCTGTTGCTGTCATTAATATTCTTACCTGATATAAAAAGGTTTTTCCCGGCTCTTGTAAATGCTACATATAGCAGGTTAAGATTATCTATCACGTTTTGGAAATGCTCTTCTTTATAATCGGAAGCAAAGGCACTGTTTTCTAAATCTTTTTTAAAAGATACTGGTATTATAGGTAGTTCAGAGAAAGGCGCTTCTTTTTTCTTACCATCTACCCAAAAGATAGTAGTCCACTTTTCTAACTCCCAGTCGCAAAAAGGTATCACTACGTTATCAAACTCTAACCCTTTGCTTTTATGAATGGTTAGAATGCGAATGCCATCAACATCTTCTGTCTGTATATTCACCCCACAAAGGTTATCGTCCCACTCCTTAATGAAATCGTCTATGTCTGATGTGTTATTACTCAAATAGTCGTTAAGAGTATCGTAGAAGGTACTTATGTACGCGTTTTCAGTGGGCAGATTATGAAGCTGGAAAAGGTGATAAAGACGGTCTACCAAGTCTACCATAGATAATCGCAATAGCTTATCTCTTTCTAAGACATATTCTTCTGGCAAGAAGCCGTTAAGATGTTTTGCTATAAAATCGGCTTTTTTCTCATAATAATTCTCATCGTATGGTATATCTACAACATCTGAAACTAATATGTGTGTGCGCTCTTTAGCAAAATCTTTATCATGGTTTATCACCTTATAATAAGCTCTTACAAGTTTTGCTCTTGTCAGATTGTCATAAGGCTGTGCTATCAAGCGAAGTGCCTCTACTAATATGTTTACTGCCAACGATGCATCTAAGCGAAACGCCTCTTCAGATACTATTGTAATGTCCCTACCCCATGGCGTGGAGTTGATAGTAGTTACTATATCGGCTATCTCACGTTTGCTACGCACAAGAATGGCTATACTCTTCTGTGCATATCCCATATCAAGCAGCCGCTTTATGTTATCAGCCATGTCGCTTAGTATCTTTGCGTTATTATCAGCATCTTTACCGTATAAGCTGGCATGCACAAAACCTCTCTCTTCGCTCTTCGCGCTCTGCTGTTCTACATCAGAATAGGCAAGTTTTAGCTTATCGATCTGCTGTGTAGACAAGTGCTTTGAATTAGAAGAAGTAGTTTTTTTACTATTATTATCGGTGATACTATCCTCTGTTTGGGCATAAACATTTATGGCTTGAGAGAAAAAAGCATTATTAAAACTAATAATATTTTTCTCCGAGCGGTAATTGGTAGCAAGCGTTTTCACCTCTATGGAAGACGTGTCTACATAGCTTCCTTGAGAGGGCTTAATACTTTCCTCTATGTTGTTAAGCAGCTCCCAGTCGCCTTGCCGCCACCTGTAAATGCTTTGTTTCACATCGCCCACTAAAAGATTATGCGACCCTGCCTCTGCCATACAATTAAGTAAGAGCTTCTTAAAGTTGTCCCATTGCACCCGCGAGGTGTCTTGAAACTCGTCTATCATGATATATTTTAGCATTGCCCCGATACGCTCAAAGACAAAAGGAATATCGTTATCTTTCATCAGATTCTTTAAAAGCGACTGTGTGTTACTTAACATAAAACGATGATTCTCCACATTATCTTCTTCCACCTGCTTTGCTATCTTATGCAAAAGGCGCAACTTAGAAAAATGAAGCAACACTACCTTGCAGGTGTTATACCTCTTCCAGCCCGCTATGCGGTACGCCTCCATGTCGTACACTATCTTGTTTAAGGCTATGCTCTCTACAAAGGAGTTTAGGCTGTCCTTGTCTGCTTTCTTAGAACATTTAGATGAGTTCCATTGCTTCTTACCATCTATAATTTGCTGTATGGGGTTATATACATCGCCACTCTCTATCTGTCCTTTAGATAGCTTTACGATATACTTATAAGGATAGGCGGCAAAATAGCTGGTTGGGAAACCACTCTCAGCAATGAGCTGCACTATCTTTTCTGCCTTTTCCTTAATATTTTTTTCATACGTATCGCGTTCGCTTCTAAGAGTTTTTATAAAATAGGCTGAAAGGTTGTTGTCCTTAAAAAAGCTATCTAACTGCTTTTCATGCGTCTTATACAGCTCATCAAAGATTTTTTTACCAAACTCTTTAATGTCTTTTACCACATTCCAGTTTTTGTCTTCCTCTATATTAGATGATATATAATCGTCTATCCACTTTAAGACAGGGTCGTTTTCTTTAAGGTTATCAATGAGTTCGTCTACGGCTTTCGCTTCCACTTGTGCTGTGTTAAGGTCCACCCTAAGGTTAGCCGTTAGCCCAAGCTCTTTGCCAAGATTTCTTAACACGGCTTGAAAGAAGGCATCTATGGTCTGCACTCTAAAGTAATGGTATTCGTGTGTTAGCTTTTCCAGCACATAAAGGGCATTATTTCTTATAGTGGCTTCGGTCAATGCTGTGTTAGCCTTTACCTTCTCAAGATAGCTTTTAGACGATGCTAACCCATGCCCTATACCATATAGCTGTGAAAGTATTCGCAGCTTCATCTCGCTTGTAGCCTTATTAGTAAAGGTTACGGCAAGCATCTTGTTATAATCCTCTGGATATTTTACAAGTATTGAGATAAACTCTACTGTGAGCGTAAAGGTCTTTCCCGACCCCGCTGATGCCTTATATACTGTAAGTGTCTTGTTACTATTTGCTATACTCTTCATTACAAAATGTCATCTATACATTTACCAACCTTTAAAAAGCTCAAAGCCAAACTTTATTCCTATCCCCTCATATCGGCGGCGGGAGAAGCCTGTAAAGACAGCCATTGAGAACAGCCTGTTAGTGAAGCTATACCCTACCTCTGCATAAGGGAACAAATATTTTACGCCTAATATGCTCATATAAACACGCTCCTTCTCTATTACCCTTCCTACAAAGGGTAACCACGACAACACTAACAACGGGCTTTCGTAAGTAACGTTGCCTCTTACATAAAAAGGAGAGGCGTTATACCAGTTAGAGTTTAACAGCTCAAAGCCCCCACTCCATTCGTCATGCCACCCTTGAGGTATATAGTTTTCGCGAAAGTTATAATAATCTAAAAAATAAGTAGCTCCCTTCCTACTAAAATATCCACCTGCTCCTATACGAAAAGACCATGCCCGCATACAAGGCAAACCGTAGATATATTGCATATCTGCCTCTAAACGGCTATATAGAACGTTACCCCCAAACATCTTTACCCCATGCTCATACTGTGCTGCAACAGCAAAAGGAGCTTTACGCGTGAAAGGATACCACAACACCGATATAAAAGGAGCTATGGACCTATAAACCTTTGGTCTTCCCACTATGATAAAGCCACTATTATCTATGGCTGAACGATTATGCATAGAGATACCGCCCTTTAAAGATAACCTTGTGTAAAGGACATCATAAGCAGCTGTTAAAGAGATGCTTGCATCTCTAAAGTAGTCGAGATTCATACTCTCCCAGTCTATCGTATCGTTATGGACTGACTCCTTTATGCTATCTAAGACACGAGAGTCGGTAATCCTATTGCCGTTAGAAAACTCTACTTTTACATATCCGTTCCTATCATCATTAAAGGTATATGTTATAGGAAAATTATAAAACAACTGTTTTTGCCTAAATGAATAGCCCATGCGCAAACGCCCATAAATGTCGCTATTACTATTAAAAGCATATCCTGCCCTTATATCTACCTTATAAGATACGCCCTTTTTGCGGCTATAACTAAAATAAAGCGGATTCAAGATAGGAGCTATACGCATATATCCCTTATCATTATCTATAGATGTGTAGATGTCATTAAGGATATTATCGCCTATAATATCCCAAAATATTGTTTTTAACCAATTCTTTTTTGCAGATACTCTTACTGTGTCTTTGCTTTTATCTTGCTCTCGAGGGTAATAGGTTTTTATTAGTTCTTCCTCGTCGTGGCTTAAGCCTATGGGGCGCAAACGTGCCATAATCATCACATCCTGCGAAGAGTCTATACTGTCAGAGAGCGTTTCTGGCATATCATAATAAGTATCTATAACAGCCTTTATATGATTTCCCACACACTTAATAGAGGCATCTACCTTACACTCTCGTGGAAAGATTACGCCATAGCCATCACTGCCCATTGTGCCTTTTATAGTAAAATGGTTCATATCGCTTTCGCCCTCTAAGCTAAAACTTACTATACGACCCGTAGAAGTAACTATCTTTGCCCAGCCATGCCTTATAAGCTCGGTATGTATACGTTTGCTTTTAAAGGTTAAGAGCGTAAGCGAATCGTTAAATTCGGTGAGCTTATATGAGTAATATCTATAATTCTTAACATTTAAAGGCGACAGAATCCTTTCACGAAAAACCTCTGTTTCGTAAACCCGTGGGGACACATAATCGAGCAGATTATAAAGGACCATACGCCCATGATATACCGTACTTAAGAAAATGTTTCGCCTAACACGCTTCGCTTTATCAGGAAACAGCACCTCATGGGCATAACTCTCTATAACAGCCTTACGCCTACCGTCCTTCATCATATAAAACATCGTGGGGATACCTATAAAGGTAAAATTGCGTTTCTTTACATCTATGAAACACTTTCTATAAACGTTCCTTTCTAAAGAGTCTGTAAAAGATGCTTTTACCTTATCACCATAAGCAGTTACACGTAACAATAACACCTTTTCTTTTTCGCCAGCTTTAGCCACTATAACAGCAAAAAAAACAAGGAAAAGCACCAATACCTTTTCTTTGACAGATGTTACCTTTACTTTATTCATGTGAGAACAAAGATAATAAAACTTGCAAGAAAAAGCAAAGAGCTATCTAAAAAAAGCAAATGGCTCAATACTTATTTACCTGTTTTAGCTCAAAACTGAAAATAAATAAACGGCTGCACCTCAGAGCTTTTTACCTGCATAATAATAAAGATAACCACTACTACGGCTATAGCAGCACCTATAACACCCGTACGCCTAATGAGCTTAATGCCTGCCTCGTGCCATGAGAACGGCAGCCAATGACTAACCAAAGCAAAGAGCATGAGCAAAAACACATACTTATAGGCTACAAAAACATCTGGCAGCACTGCAAGATTAAACTTTGTAAAGATCTGACTAACCATAACCTTTACCGAATCGAAGCTCCCACAACGAAACAGCAACCACGAGAACGTAATAACATGAAAGGTTATAAACACAGAGAAAAACCTCTTTAACCCTTTAGGGTGATAACGCTTATCATGGTGTAAGACTGTTTGCGACCAAAACTTATGTATACAAACAAACAACCCATGCAATACGCCCCATACTATAAAGTTGAGCGAAGCACCATGCCACAAGCCACAAGCAGCCATGGCTATCATCTGGTTAAGATACATACGCCACTGCCCATGACGATTACCACCCAACGAGATGTAAACATAATCGCGTATCCATGTAGATAGAGAGATGTGCCAACGGCGCCAAAAGTCGGTCATAGAGTCGGCTTGAAGTGGAGCATTAAAATTGTCAGGAATAGTAAAGCCGAGAAGCAAAGCAATGCCTATGGCCATATCAGAATAGCCCGAAAAGTCACAATAGATCTGAAAACAATAGCCATAAAGACCTAACAAGACCTCACCACCTGAAAACAACGAAGGGTTATCAAAGATACGATCTACAAAATTAGCTGAAAGATAATCGGAGATAACAGCCTTTTTAAACAAGCCTATGATGATAAGAAAAACCCCTTTGGCAAACATTTCGTTAGAAAGACAAAGCGGCTTACGTATCTGAGGAACAAAATCGTTAGCACGTGTAATAGGACCTGCTAAGAGAGTAGGGAAAAAACTAACATAGAAAGCATAGTCCATAATACTGTTTAAAGGCTGCATCTTCCCTCGATAAACATCTATAGTGTACGACACTGCTTTAAAAGTATAAAAGCTAATGCCTATAGGAAGGAAGATGTCCCATGGCTGAAAATTATTACCTATCATCTGGCTCACCATAGACGAAAAGAAGTTAGTATACTTAAAGTAAGCCAACATTCCCAAGTCTATAACCAACGAAAGGCACAACCACACCTTCTTCTTATTACTTTGGGCAATACGACGAGCAATATAAAAATCGGAAACAGTAATGACTACTAACAACAGAAAGTATAAACCACTACTCTTATAAAAGAAATAATAAGAAAAGAGAGTTACAAACAATAAGCGAGCCGACAACTGTTTGCGCAAAAGACAATAACACAAAAAGAAGACTAATGCTACAAACAAAAAAGCACCCGATGAGAAAAGCAGCGGATTACGAGGATCGTACTGCAAGACAGTTAATACCCTTGAGGCATCTATAGAAGAAAAATAACCTGACATATTAGCATATAAGCTACAGAAAAAAGCCACTATATTATCGATAATCTTATTAAAATCCATATTATTTTTTATAACACAAAAGACTTACTATTTACCCTTTCCCTCCATAAGCTCCTTACGGCGAACATAGTTTTTCTGCCCTGCCACTATCGACTTAAAGATACGGTTTGCCAAAAATCCACCACCTTTATAGTTAATATGAATATAATCCTTACTACCCATATCTTTCTCATCTACAAGGCGTAGCATAGACCCTGCACCACCTATGGCATTAAACAAGCTATAAAAACCCACCTTGCTTTCCTTAGATAGCTTCTTCTGTAAAAGCTCCAGCTCTACTATTCCTTTCATAGTGCCATTGTTAGAGGCTTTCGACCCACGATCAGGCACACCCATAATAAGAATGGATGTTTTAGGGAAAGAACGCTTAAAAAGAGAAATAACATCACGCATCTTACCTGTATACATTTTTAATCTCTCTTCGGTAGTATTAGCATCTACAGCATTAACACCAAACTGAAATACTATTAAGTCGTAAGGACGAATAGCCGCAAAACGCTTTAACATCTCCTCGGGCAGCTTTGCAAGCGACACACCATCAGAGCCACGCATACTGAAATTGTCTATCACAACACCCCCTAAACCTTCTTGCGCAGTACCAAAGAGTATGGCTTTTTTACCATCTACCTTAATAAGCGCATTAGATGTATTGCCCTTTAGCTCTACTTGCTGCACATTAGAAGACGGAGGAAGAACCACCCTTTGATGCCTTTTCCCATCTATCGTAATATCTACAGTAGCCCCTGCCATAGGGCGTAGATATAGCTTTGTAGAGTTCCAATGGTCGGTATGCTTATATTCGTGCATAACAAAAGGCGAGAGAGATATTTGCCCCTGAGCAGTTAAGGTATAGTAACGCTCTGATATAGCAGCCTTTGACACATCGTACGAAGCAGGCTTTTTTACCATATGCTCCACTAAGCCAGAGTATTTATGAGTAGTGGTGTGCTTATACTCATTAATATCGTTACCAGCATCAAGCCACCCTACACCACAACCGCCATACTTACGTTGCAAAAGCTCACGAAGGTCGGCAAGCAAGATGTCGCCTTCTATATAAGAATCGCCAAAATAAGCTATTCTTACAGCACGACCCAGCTTCTTATGAGCTGACAGCTTTGATATAGCATCATAAAAGTTATCTAAAGAGTTGTTAGTATTTATGCCATAATCTATAATAGGCTCTATGCCTTTACCCCATTCTTCTTTAAAAGAAATAATATCTCCTTTGCTCGTTTTCAGCTTAATGACATCGTTTTGAGATGTTATTATAGCAGCGTTTGCTTTATTTTCTTTTATAGTTAAATCGCTTAATATATCTATCTTACGAAGCTCTGTTCCTGCTATTTTTATAGTAGGGATAAAGTGAAGCAACGTTAACATTATTATTACTAAAGCTACAAGCAATAGCGGCTTATAAATATTACTCCTCATTCGTTACGCCTTGTCTTAAAACACAAGGACTCTTTTTAAAGAAAAAACTATATTATTATATTATGTGTTATGAAGGGCAAAATTACAAAAAAATTATGAATACTCACATCGTTTCAACGTTAATTTGGTAACTTTGCAACATTGATAAATAAAAGATAAGCGTAGCAGGATAAAAACAACAAATTATATCAAAACATTATGGTTAAAGTAACTAAGGAGGATGCCTTGAAATATCATAACACAGGGCGCCCGGGAAAAATTGAAGTAAGACCAACAAAACCTTTTAGCACACAAACCGACTTGAGTTTGGCTTATTCGCCAGGCGTGGCATACCCATGTTTAGAGATACAGCAAAATGCAAACGATGTTTACAAATATACTAATAAAGGTAATCTGGTAGCAGTGATAAGTAATGGCACTGCTGTTTTAGGGTTAGGCAACATAGGAGCTATGAGCGGTAAGCCCGTCATGGAGGGAAAGGGCTTATTGTTTAAGATATATGGCGGTATAGATGTGTTCGACATAGAAGTGGCAGAGGAAGATCCGGAAAAGTTTTGTGAAACAATAGAACGCATAGCACCTACCTTTGGAGGCATAAACCTTGAAGACATCAAAGCACCTGAATGTTTCTACATAGAAGACAGGCTAAAACGCACTTTGGATATACCCGTTATGCACGACGACCAGCATGGCACGGCTATAATATCAGCCGCAGGGCTTAGAAACGCCTTAGAGGTGGCAGGGAAAAATATAGAACAAGTAAAACTTGTTGTGAATGGTGCTGGTGCAGCAGCTATATCATGCACAAAGCTATATATAGCACTTGGACTAAAAAAGGAAAACATCTTAATGCTCGATTCTAAAGGTGTTATAACCACAGAGCGTAACAATCTCACCGCAGAAAAAAAGCTCTTTGCCACTACACGCAACGATGTGCACACCTTAGAAGAAGCTATTAAAGGTGCTGACGTCTTCTTAGGATTATCAAAAGGTAAGATATTAACAAAAGACATGGTACGCTCAATGGCAAAAAGCCCTATTGTCTTTGCTCTTGCTAATCCGGTACCAGAAATATCTTATGAAGAAGCCTTTCAGGCAAGACCAGATGTCATAATGTCTACAGGACGCTCTGACTATCCTAACCAGATAAACAACGTCTTAGGCTTCCCCTACATCTTCCGCGGAGCTCTTGACGTAAGCGCAACAGCTATAAACGAAGAAATGAAAATGGCTGCCGTTACAGCCATTGCTGACCTTGCAAAGCAGCCTGTTCCACAAGAAGTAAAACAAATATACAACAACAAAGACCTTACTTTTGGAACACACTATTTCATTCCTACCCCTGTAGACCCACGCTTAATTACAGAAGTAAGCTCAGCAGTAGCTAAGGCAGCTATTCAAAGCGGTGTTGCACGCAAAAAGATAACCGACTTTGATGCCTACAAAAAACATCTACAGCAGCTTAGAGAAAACGCAACAAAATAAAGATTATACACATCTTATATATTATATATAAAGGAGCTATATTAACACATATAGCTCCTTTTTTTACATCGTAACATATATAATTTTACCTATTATAAAGAAGAAGATAAAAAAACAAATATAAAACTTTGGATAAACCCAAAAGAAATACTATCTTTGCCAAAAAGCAGAGAAGTGCTTATGATCACACAAGACAATTTTAACATAGAATATACAGACCCTATAGAGGTGCAACAGATACGCCACTTCGTATGTAAAGAGATAAGTAGGCAGATTCATCGCTATATAAAAGGTATGCATGGTAGCAAACAACAGATGCTCTTATTTGAAGAACATTTAGAAGGGTTATCCTTAGATGAAAAAGAAACTGTCATTGCCCAATATCTTGATCTTAACCGCAAAGCTTTAAAGGGTTTAGACATGAAACTTGTTTTAGCACGAGCCATGGCTAACTATTGTGATACTTATAGCTACCTTCTTACTCTTATAAACGATAAGCGAAAGGTGGTAAAATACCTACAGCTTATAAATGATATATATATAAGGTATCATAAAGTATTTGAAGAAAACGGGAAATTTGGCATTTCAGACTATAAGGGCAATATCGTTGTAACCCCTAAGTATAAGTTCTTACGCGCCTGCTATATGTATGTAGATACCTTCCAAATGCTACCTATCATAGCACAGAAAGACGACAAGATGGGGCTAATACTACCTGATGGCAAAGACACTATCATAGCCCCTTTCATTTACGACTCTATTACCCTTAGGGAAGAACCTCCTTATTTCGATGCAAAATGTAAAGGAAAACATATTTACTTAAACGTAGATGGTAGTAAATATGTAAAACAAGAAAAATAGGGAAAATGACAAATTCAACCTCAAAAAGCAACTACATTTGCAAAATTAAGTAAAAAGTCTCAAGTAGAGTTCTAAATTCCAGCTTTTTTCTTAGTCTTGCTTTTGTTTTGTGTTGATATTCTTTAGTTTGCTTATCCTTAAAATCCCCTCTTTTAGGGAATATATTATCAATAGGGTTTGTTAGTATACTTTAATAAGCCCTTTCTACCATTAGCAGTAGGTGTGCAAAATATATTTTCGTTTCTAATGCCTTTTCCTACCACTTGATCTCTAAAGTTACTAAACGCTATACTTACATATATTTATAAACCATTTGAGCTTTCTATTTTTAAAAGCATATTAACAAATTATATTAAAAACATTAAACACTCTAATAACTTTAAACAACGTAAGTACAACGCTCATACATTATTTTTCCATCATCATACCAATCTATATCATAAGTTGCTCTGCCATAGCTTTAGCAGCCTTTCTACCATCTCCCATAGCAAGAACTACTGTAGCAGGACCATTTACGATATCTCCACCTGCATATATTTCAGAGCACGAACTTTGTCTATTATTATCCACCACAATAGTATCTTTCCAGCCTAACTTTAATCCTTTTATAGATCTTGGCACTAAGGGATTAGGCGATGTCCCTACTGCAACTATTACCTGATCACATTCGATAATAATTTCTTTACCTGTTGTCTTAGGTGAACGACGCCCACTTTCATCGGGTTCTCCAAGTTCCATTACGTCGAGAATAGCATTAGTAACATATCCTTTCTTGTCTATTATATACTTTTTGGGATTATGAAGTGTCAAGAGCTTGATACCTTCTTCTTTTGCTTGCAAGATCTCTATCCTACCAGCAGGCATTTCCATTTCAGAACGACGATAAACCACTGTTACTTCAGCCCCTAAACGCCGCGCCATACGACATGCATCCATAGCAGTATTACCTCCACCAACTACTATTATTTTCTTACCCACATAAAGAGATGTTTCTGCTTTTGGATTAGTAGCATCCATAAGATTTATACGAGCAAGAAATTCATTACTTGATAACACATTTACAGCATTCTCTCCTTGAATGCCCATAAAATTAGGAACACCAGCCCCACTGCCTATAAAAAAACCTTTAAACCCTCGCTTCTTAAGTGATTCTATCGTAATAGTCTTCCCCACTACAACATCTGTAAAGAAATGTACACCTGATTTTCGCAAATTATCTATCTCAATATCTACTATTTTATTTGGCAAACGAAATTCTGGTATTCCATATTTTAATACTCCACCCAATTCATGCAATGCCTCAAAAACAAATACAGAAAAACCTTTTTTTATCATCTCGCCAGCAAAACTTAACCCTGCGGGACCTGAACCTACTACTGCTACTTTTATACCATTCTTTGCTACTGAAGGTGTGTCTATTTGAATATGCTGCTCACGTACACTATCAGCAACATAGCGTTCTAATCCTCCTATAGATACAGGTTTACCACTTATTTTATTATGAATACAACCACCTTCGCATTGTTTTTCATGAGGACAAACACGCCCGCAAATAGCAGGCAAAGAAGATGTGTTACGTAACACCTTATAAGCTCCAAGAATATTCCCACGTTCAATATTCTTAATAAAAGCAGGTATATCATTACTAACAGGGCAGCCCTTTACACAGCCAGGATTGCTACAATCCAAACAACGATGAGCCTCAGCAGTAGCCATCTGCATTGTATAGCCTTTTGCTACTTCCTCTATTCTTGTTGTAGCTCTATATATAGGATCAAGAGTAGGCACAGGAATATGTTCTAACGCCATACGATCCTTAGACTTTATCTGCTTTCTAAGAGCTTCACGCCACTCTGTCTTGCGATTAGACAACAGCTCTAAAGCATCATCTTCTTGAATTAAATTTATTGTGTTTTTATCAAAATCATTAATAGTATAGTTGGGTTTTTTATCTTCTATTTTTAAAGCCTTTACATCACTTGTACGCATTATAAGTTCTTCCCAATTTATCTTACACCCATCAAACCAAGGACCATCTATACAAACAAATCTTATCTTACCTCCTATTGTTAAACGACAAGCACCACACATTCCTGTACCATCTACCATAATAGTTCTAAGATATACATCACACGGTATTTGATATTTAATAGAAAATATTGAAGACTGATGCATGAACTTTTGTGTACTTATACATATAATCTTATCTACTTTATTATTTGTCAAAGCAGTTTTCAGAAATTCTGTAATGTCATCATTATTAGCTCCAATATAAAACACAGCATCTGCAACCTCCCTAATATTTTCCATCATTAAACCAATGCCTTCGTCTTCTGATGACAAAAGTACTAAAATCCTATTATTAGCCTTTTTCAATGCAGATATAATAGGAATTGCTATAGCCGAGCCTATATCATCACAAACAAAAAGTATCGTACCATAAGTTTCTATTTTTATAGGCGTTCCCAAGGGTCCTACTATATCTTTTATAGTATCTCCAGGCTCTAAACTTACTAAACGAGCCGTAGAATGATTAACCTCCTTTACTACTATTGTGATAGAACCTCTCTCAGGATTAACTTTAGACACACTAATAGGCAAACGTTCGCTTTTATCTTCTACGCGAATAATAACAAAATTACCTGCTCTATAACTACGCGCAATAAGTGGGGCTTCCACCTCAATATTAAACGTATGAGCAGCCAACTGATTTTTACTTAAAATCTTGTTCATAGATATACGATAAGGTTAGGGGTTAGTAATATTTTATATAAAGATATTTCGCCCCACTATTTCATAAAACAATGAGGCGAAATTATAAGATTTTTAGAAATTCTTATCGTCAAGCATCTCAAAACCACAATAAGGTACCAAAACTTTAGGAACACGTACACCCTCTGAGGTTTGATTATTTTCTATAATTGCAGCTACTATACGAGGTAAGGCTAAAGCAGAACCATTTAAAGTATGACATAACTCTATCTTCTTATCCTCTAAATGACGATAACGACAATGCAAACGATTAGCTTGATAACTTTCAAAATTACTTACCGAACTAACCTCTAACCAACGCTCTTGAGCTGCACTCCACACCTCAAAATCGTAACAAATAGCTGATGTAAAGCTCATATCCCCACCACAAAGACGAAGAATATGATAAGGAAGCTCTAATTTCTTTAACAGACCTTCTACATGATCAAGCATTTCCTTCAACGAGTCATAAGAATGCTTTGGAGTATCTATACGTACTATCTCTACCTTATCAAACTGATGCAAACGATTAAGCCCACGTACATCCTTACCATAACTTCCTGCTTCACGACGAAAACAAGCAGAATAAGCACAACGCTTTATAGGTAAATCTTTCTCGTCAAGAATCTCATCACGAAAAATATTTGTTACAGGGACTTCTGCTGTAGGTATTAAATATAAATCATCTAACGTAGCATGATACATCTGTCCTTCTTTATCGGGAAGCTGTCCTGTACCCAATCCTGACGCTTGATTAACCACCAATGGAGGTTGCACTTCCAAATATCCACTCTTACGTGCTTCATCGAGAAAGAATGCCTCTAAAGCACGCTGAAAACGAGCCATCTTACCTATATAAATAGGAAATCCTGCACCGGTTATCTTTACGCCAAGCTCAAAGTCTATCAAATTATATTTCTTACAAATATCCCAATGGCATAATGCGTCCTTGGGAAGATCAGGCTTCTTACCTCCCTCTTTTACCACAACATTATCAGAAGCATCTTTGCCCTCTGGCACATCATCATTAGCTATGTTAGGAATGGAAAGCAATAGCTCATTCATGTCATTCTGAGCTTTTTCCATTTCCTCTTGTAAAGATTTGTCTAAAGATTTCAACTCTCCCACCTTCTGCTTTATAGCTTCAGCATCAGCCTTCTTTCCCTCTTTCATTAAGCCTCCTATCTGCTTAGATAAGAGATTTTGCTGTTGCTTGTTATTATCGAGCTTTTGCTGTGCTTCACGGCGCATACGGTCTAAGCTCAAAACCTTTTCCACTGCGTCACGAGCCCCTTGAAAATGTTTCTTCTCAAGACCTCGTACTACGCGTTCAGTTTCCTCACTGATGAGCTTTAATGTAAGCATAATGTCATTAATTTAATTTTTACTACTGAAAGCAAAGTTACAATTTTTTTTTGAACAAAAAGAAAGTTGAGAGTTTTTGAAAAAGGAATTTCACCTACTAAAGCATTTCTTATAAAGTTATATCAAATAAAGAGGTAAAGACTTTAGTATATAAAAGCATAAGTCCCAATATCTTTTCAGATATTGGGACTATGTTGTTTGTTTGGAATAGTTGTTATTTTTTTATTTAAGCCTCAGGCTTTTTTGTCTTAGATGCGTAAACTTCCTCAGAAAGTACAGATACTGTACTTTTGTTAAACTTACCTTTATGGAAGTATACTACACCATCAGTGAGAGCATATAAAGTATCATCTTTACCTTGCGCTACACCCTCTCCAGGATAGTGACGATTACCACGCTGGCGAACAATGATGTTACCGGCAATGATCTTCTGACCACCCCAAATCTTGACACCTAAACGCTGTGAAGCTGATTCACGACCATTCTTAGAACTACCGACACCTTTTTTATGAGCCATTTCTAAATCCTCCTCTTTTTAAGCGTTAATTGATTTTATTTCAACTTGAGTAAACTGAGCACGATGACCATTTTTCTTACGATAGTCTTTACGACGTTTCATCTTAAAAACGATAACTTTATCGCCCTTTACTAAAGGATTAACAACCTCAGCTACTACTTTTGCACCACTTACAGTTGGTGCGCCAACTGTGACATCACCATTATTGTCTACCAATAATACCTTGTCAAATTCAACAGTTTTGCCAGCTTCCACATCTTTCATGTGGTTAACGAAGAGCTTTTTGCCCTCCTCTGCCTTAAACTGCTGACCGTTAATTTCTACAATTGCGTACATTTTAATATTATTTAAACGGGTTTCACTGATAGGCGGCTGAGCATCTTTCCAGCACTTAACACATTAGCCCATACAGCATAATTGCTTGCAAAGGTACGAAAAAATCATAACATACGATATATGTATAAGATTATTTACCTTTAATGTTTATAATAAATTAACTAATACTATATTTATAATAATTATATCAGTTCACATTATCTTATATAATGACTAACTTTATAAGGTACATCTACAAACCAAGCAAAAACTCATATCTCACTTTATTCTTCTTCTGGCAAAGCAAAACGATCACCTGTTTGCTTAACAAGCTCTTTCTTAAAATACTCGCTATAACCAGGACGCTTAACAGTTGCACCCATACCCGTAGGAGTAAGCAAAAACTTTCCATCTTTCTCTGGTTTTACTGCCATATCATTAAACTTTACAATAAGATAAGTAGCTAATTTCCTCCAACTATCCATCATCTCACTGGCTTTAACAGATGAATACTCTGAAAGCAATTCTAAAGCAGCCGCCTTATCTGTATCGTAAAGCGTTTTAGCTTTAGCTTCTATTTCAGGTTGTGATCTTAGGAAAGACCCTTCTATGTTATCACGTACCTTTTTTAATGCTGGGAAAAGTTGCGCATAACGAGGATACACCATGTTAGCCACCCAGTTACATACCCAGTATGCATTCTTATCAGAAAAAGTTACAGCATCAACACCCGGAGTATTAAAACATTCTGGCTGCTTAGTAATACCACAATATATAGGTACATAGGCTACCATGTTACCATCATCATTACCCCACCATATAACACCTCCTATTTCACGTGGAAGGAATGAGCGAAGCTGTGCTATATAAGAAAAGGCTGTTTGCTGTGTTGAGGTAGGACGTTCATTAAAATATTTCTTACCATTTACCTCATAAACTAAAGGTGTAGGCCTATAAGGAGTATTCCAAGGACCTGCTGCAATATCATTATCAAGAGCTAAAGGTGTACCTTCGTAATGATCGCGCATACAAGCAGCCATTACAGATACGTCCAGCTTTTTATTTGGCTCAATCCATAAAGGCATATCTTCAGCAGCAGCATCTTTACCTAAAGCCCATGGCAACCAACGACTCATATCTTTAAAATGATTAAAAAAGCTCCATACACGAGCCTCACACCAACGCCTTCCTCCAAAAGTAGGCTTAGCATATACGTTCTTCCAACTAAAGTCTGCATCCTTACCTTTAAACCAGCCCTTAGACCGTGCAAACTTTATACAGTTTTTAGACTTTATCACCTCTGTATTATATTTAGAGAATTGACCTATACGACTTTGGTTAGCATGTGCAGAAATCATACCGTCAGGAATACGTACAGCTACCCACACTACCTTATTATTAGGAGCTCCACCGCAGCCCTGCATCTCTAATATCCATACCTCATTAGGATCGGCAATAGTAAAAGTTTCACCACCAGAAGAATATCCATAAGTTTCGGCTAAAGAAGTCATTACCTTAATAGCTTCGTGAGCTGTTCTTGCACGCTGCAAGCCAAGATACATAAGCGACCCATAATCTATCTGTCCGCTCTTATCTATCATCTCCTTACGTCCGCCATAAGTAGTTTCGCCTATACTTACCTGATATTCATTAATATTACCTATAACATTATAAGTTATGGGAGCTTGAGGTATGAATCCATGCGAGGCATGTGTATCATAATCTATAATCTCATATTTATCACCTTTTTGATGCTTGCCACCTGCATAATGGCAAAGCTTTGCAAACAAGCCATAATCGTCGGCATTATAAGTAACAAGCACAGAACCATCTATAGTAGCTCCTTTTGTTGCTATAAAATTAGTGCATGCTATACCATAACTTGCTATAGCAAACAACATCACTGCTAAAAACGTTTTCTTCATATTATTAATATTTTAAAATTTAAGCTTTTTAATATCGCACCTTAGTTGTAAACACACGCTCATTATCACGATTATCTGTGGCTATTATCTTAAGCGTATGTTCTTTACCTGTAGAATGAATAGGTATATCGGCAAGATCACAAAATATTATTTCCTTATTCTTACCAAAGGAAAAGAGCACAAACTTGTCGTCTACATACGCCTGATAACTTTTCATACCACTCCCTCTATCAAATATACGAAAAAAAAGATGTCGTGGGTTAAGGCTCATTTCTGTAATATGTGGAGCTTCATTATCTATTGCTAAATAATAAAAAAGCCCTAAATCGCGCATACGTCCTGTTACCCAACCATCTTTATACATGCCGCCACAATACATTGGCGCACCTCCCTTATTTAAACCATTTAATGCTGCAATATACAGTTTTGAAGTGGCTGATCCTATGTTTTTATCAAGCTTTATACTTATTTTAGTCCAGCCAAAAAGAGGATATGTTTTAGTAGAGAAGCTATATGCAGGAGAATAAGCCAAAGGCAGCATAGCTCTTCGCCCAACAACATAACCATTATTAGCTAACAAACCTCTCTTTATCGATACTCGACACCCTTCCAAATATACATTATTATATCTATTATAATAAATAGTAGTGCCTTTCTTTGGTTTTAAAGCCTGAGGTATAGCTTCAGGATTACCAAGCACTGTAAATTTCTTTATAGTAGTATTACCATATACATCACTTAACTCATAACGTAGATGATACTCTCGAGGTTCATTAAAATTGATAATACCTCTACCCACAGCTTTAAGAATAGGCAAACGATTACCCGGATCTATAAACGATTTCAAATACCATATATGAGTAGATATAAAATGATCATAATCTCCCCATGAATTGATCATACGATTATAGGTAACAGGAATATTGTTAACATCACTATAAAAAATTAATCTGTTATCACAATATAGCTTAGTATAGCGTACCCCAAAACTATTGTAAACATCGTCCATGTGATCGTTAGCACGAACGCCAAAGCCCACTTTACCCCAAGCAAGAAAATGTCCCTTATCAAAAGTAAATATACGTGAAGATTGCGAATGCTGGAAAACACCTTCTCCTGCTTGCGGATACACTTTAAAAGAATAAACTGCAGGGGGCGTTTTATCCTTTAATATACCTTTTAAAGCATTTAAAGGGTCGGTCATATTACCCGTTTTTGTCTCATGATATTCTATATGAATATGTGGACCTTTTGAAGCTCCTGTGTTACCACTCAAAGCTATAAGCTGACCTTTACGGACAGGAAACTCGCCCGGGGCGAACTTAACATCGACAGCATAACTATGATGATTATACTGATATTTACGTACAGCTGCCTCTATCTGAGGAACAAACTTGTTTAAATGAAAATATTGACTTGTATAACCATTGGGGTGAGTAACATAAATAGCTAAGCCATAACCGTGTTTTTGCACTACTGCACCTGATATATAACCATCGGCAATAGAGTAAACACCTAAATTTACTTCACGATTAGTTTTTACATCAATACCCCCATGAAAATGATTTGGACGTGGCTCGCCAAAGTTTCCCGCAAGCTCTACAGGAATATGAACAGGTGATCCGAAAGAAAGGGCTGCCAGTAAGAATGATAATAATATATGCATAAGCGTTTTATTCTATTCTGTTATAACCATAAAAAGCAACGAGTCTACCATCAAAAAGTTCTTTTACCTCTATCATTCCTTGTATCCATTCTGTATTATATATTTCACCAACAAGAGGATATATACGTGAAACGTATCCATCAACAAGCTCTATAACAGCTTGCTGATATACCCCACTGGGAGTTCTGATAAAGTTAGACGCTATTCGACGAACCATATATTAACAACCTCTCTATCGTGTTATAGGAATACCCCGCTCACGCATAGATTGCTGAGGTGTTCTCGTTGATTGCGATTTACTATCTTTATCTTCTATTGCCGCATGCGAAGATGATACAGGGGCTCCACCTATTGTTCTAATAGCATTTTGCTGCGTCAAAGAGTCTTTATGCTGCTTAGTATCGTCTGTTTTCCTTATATGCATTCGCACTAACTCTATGTTGCGAATAATAAGAAGTTTAAACGTAGTAGAAGGCTGCTGACCATGTAACATCAAAAAATAGCCTTTAACAGCTTTTATCCCAAGCGTGTCATTATTCTCTATTGTTATAGTTTGGCTACCATCTGAAAAGATATGTTCCATTTGTGTAGCTATACTATCATTACTAAATGTTACAGATAGTAAGGCTACAGCATCGCGCATGCCATCTTGTACCATAAATTGCGAATCGTAACGAAAAACAAAACGGTCGCCCTTATAAAAAGAACTGTCTGCTTTAAACGAAAAACTATACTTGTTTACAAATGCATAAGGCGATAAAAGTAAGGTTCTATTACCACGCCATATATCCGTTGTATCACCTTTTGACCTAATATTACCAAACTGATTAAAATCGTTTTCAGACGCACCTTGTAAACGTGCCTCGTTTTCATAACGTTTACTCAGATCCTCATAAATATCTTGCAGCTTCTCGGTATGCCTTATATAATATTGCAACGATGCATCAAACTGCTCCTCAGTTATGCCATATTTACTAAAAACAGCTTGCTGATAAGCCTTTATTCGTATACTATCCTCAGCATTCTGATTGGCTATAGACATAGCAAGATGATAATCGTAAAGCATGTCCTCCATTTCATCTGGCTGTAAATATTTAGACGGAATGGAAGGCTTACACGAAACTATTATAATCAAAAATGAAAATATAGATAGACAAATAAATACTGATTTTTGGATACACGTTCTCATTTAATTGGACTGTTTTTCTTTTTTCAATATATTATTATTAGGCGTCCAACCATTAAAATCCTTACGATAAAACAAAAATAAAAGGAACACACCCACAGAAATACAAGAGTCGGCAAAATTAAATACAGGAGAAAAAAAAACAAACTTCTCTCCTCCCCAAATAGGAAACCAATTAGGGAAAACACCATGGAAAAGCGGAAAATAAAACATATCTACTACCTTTCCCATAAGCATAGGTGCATATCCTTCCCCCCAAGATACAAGATGAGAAGGGGTGGCTGTAGACAGATAATAAGGCTGCGATGCTGTGAAAATCTGACCATATATAAGAGAATCGAAGATGTTTCCTGCAGCACCTGCAGTTATCATGGAAAGCACTACGATATAACCTATACGCGCGCCACGCCTAATACGCTGATACAGATACCATATTAAAGCTCCTACTGCTAAAATACGGAACATACTCAAAAAGAGCTTACTGCCTATTTCTACTCCCCATGCCATACCATTGTTTTCAACAAAAACAAGCTGAAACCAATCTGTAATATGAATAGAGTCGCCTAAATTCATATTCAACTTAATAGCTACTTTTATAGCTTGATCTATAAGTAGCAATATCAATATAAGTATTAAGGCTATAACTGCCTTTTTGTTTTCTGATTTCATCAATGATTTTTATTAGCTTCCTTAGATGCCACACTTAATGTAGCATGAGGAACAACACGTAATCGCTCCTTGGGTATTAGCTCGCCCGTAAGACGATCTACACCATAGGTCTTATTATTAATACGAACAAGTGCAGCTTGTAAACCTTGTATAAACTTCTGCTGACGTTGAGCCATTTGCACTAACTCCTCCTTTGTTTGGTTACTGCTACCCTCTTCTAAGGCTTTATAAGTGGGAGAAGTATCATCTACATCGTTTGTGTTCTTATTTCTAAGCACCTTCATTGTTTCTTCATAGTCGGATTTAGCTATAGCCAACTTTTCATTTATAATAATCCTAAACTCTTCCAGCTCCTCATCGCTATATCGCTTCTTCACTTCCATAAATATAATGGTATTAACAGGTTATACGTAAATAGGGATATAAGAAAATTATACATTCCTCATATCCCTATAATTGATATTATACTTTAGTTATATTAATACAAATTTTAAAATCATCAAAATCTGTCTCAACACCTTTATTATTAGCTATCTTAATGTCATTTGCCAATATTTGTGTTTTAATAAATTCTGCAAATTGATCTACTGCCGCATTAATCTTTTCATTAGGGGTTAGCTCTACATTGATACGATCAGTAATCTCTAATCCGGACTCTTTGCGAATATTCTGAATACGGTTAATTAGCTCACGTGCCAAACCTTCGTTTACCAGTTCTTCATTAAGTTCCACCTCTAATGCTACTGTAAGATTGCCCTCGTTGCTCACTAACCAACCCGGAATATCCTCTGAAATAATATCTACATCAGATACCTGAACAGATACAGGCGCACCGTCTATATCAAACTTAAACTCGCCCTCATTCTCAAAAGCCGCTATTTCCTCTTGAGTAAGCATGTCCATACGAGCAGCTACCTGCTTCATTAGTTTGCCATATTTCTTACCCATTACTCGGAAATTACATTTCACCTTCTTCACTAAGATACCAGAACCCTCTACAAAGTTAAGTTCCTTTACATTTACCTCAGTCTTTATTAGGTTAGCTACAGCCTCTATATGCTGCTTTTGCTTTTCATCTATAGCAGGAATCATTATCTGAGCCAAAGGCTGACGCACTTTTATATTTACCTTACGACGCAAAGCCAATACCATAGATGTTATGCGCTGAGCCATATCCATACGCTCCTCCAAATCATGGTCTATATCTGCCTCTTTTGCAACAGGCCACTTCGCAAGATGCACACTATCACAACTTCCACCAAGATCTTTATACAACTCATCGGCATAAAAAGGAGCAAATGGTGCCAATAAGCGCGATACAGTCATTAAGCAAGTGTACAAAGTGCTATATGCACTCTTCTTATCTTCACTCATATCCTTGCCCCAAAAACGCTTACGATTAAGACGCACATACCAATTACTTAAATCGTTATTAACAAAAGCGTCTATTAATCTGCCGGCACGAGTTGGATCGTAATTGTTCATCTCTACAGTAACTCCTTTTACAAGAGAGTTAAGCTTAGATATTATCCAATGGTCTATCTCTGGTGCTTCTATAGACATACTAACATTAGCACCTCCCTCATAGCCATCTACATTAGCATAAAGAGCAAAGAAACTATATGTATTATATAATGTTCCAAAAAACTTACGACGACATTCGTCTACACCTTCCGGATCGAACTTTAAGTTATCCCAAGGCTCACTGTTAGTCATCATATAAAAGCGCACAGGATCTGCACCATATCTGTCCAGCATCTCAAAGGGGCTAATAACATTTCCTACATGCTTACTCATCTTATTACCCTTCGCATCAAGAACTAAACCTGTGGAAATAACATTCTTAAAAGCTACAGAATCGAAAACCATAGTAGCAATAGCATGTAAAGTAAAGAACCAACCACGAGTCTGGTCTACACCCTCATTTATAAAATCTGCTGGAAAGAAAGCAGGCGCAACTGCTACACCTTCATAAGTAGAATGTACAAGCTTTTCACGATACTCTTCTTCTGTCATACCATGTCGCTCTAAGCCTGACTTATTTATTTTACCTTCAAACGGATAATGAAGCTGCGCATAAGGCATTGAACCACTATCAAACCATACATCTATCAAATCGCTCTCACGATACATAGGCTCTCCTTTCTCATTAACGAGAACAATATCATCTACAAAAGGACGATGCAGATCTATCTTATCGTAATTTTCCTGACTATAGTCGCCTACTATAAAACCTTTATCCCTAAAAGGATTACTCTTCATAACACCTGCTGCGACAGACTTTTCTATCTCTGCATACAACTCTTCCAAAGAACCTATACATTTTTCGCCACGGTTATCATCACGCCAAATAGGTAATGGGGTTCCCCAAAAACGTGAACGACTTAAATTCCAGTCATTCAAATTCTCGAGCCAATTACCAAAACGACCTGTACCTGTAGATTCTGGCTGCCAATTTATGGTCTTATTTAATTCCACCATACGAGCCTTAACAGATGTATCCTTTATAAACCAGCTATCAAGAGGATAATAAAGTATTGGCTTATCAGTACGCCAACAATGAGGATAATTATGTATATGTTTCTGAATGTTAAAAGCAGAACCTTCTTGCTTCATTTCCATACAGATAACAACATTCAGATCTTCTGCTTTCTCTGAAGCCTCTTTATCCCATACTCCGTCACGATTATATTTAGGATCATAACTGTTTTTCACATAATCGCCTGCATGATGTCCATACGCCTCCTTATCTACACAAGCCTTGAGAAAACTTGCATCTAAATCGGTTATTGCATAATATTTTCCCTGAAGATCTACCATAGGGCGCGTTTCTGCTCGCTTAGATATTAAATATAACGCAGGTATATGAGCGTCTTTAGCTACCTTAGCATCATCAGCTCCAAAAGTAGGAGCTATGTGCACTATACCTGTACCATCTTCAGTAGTAACATAATCGCCAAGGATAACACGAAAAGCCTCACTTTCCATTTCTACAAACTTATCGCGACCTTCCTCGCTTACAAACACTTTCTCAGGGTGTGCTGCTGCATAATCGTTAACAAACTGTGGAGCAAAATCGCCTACCTTCTCCACAGGCTTTACCCAAGGCATTAACTGCTTATAATGCAACCCTTCAAGCTCTGTTCCTTTTATAGTTCCTACTACTTTAAAAGGTACTACTTTTTTACCTTGTTCAAAAGGAGATAATGAGCCTTCTTTTATTTCAGCCTCTTTCTTAAAATATGCCTCTATACGAGATTTTGCTATAATAACCGTAATGGGAGTACCATTATATGGATTATAAGTTTCTATTATAGAATATTCTATCTTAGGACCTACACACAAAGCTGTGTTAGATGCTAAAGTCCAAGGAGTAGTAGTCCATGCTATAAAGCAAGGTTTACCCCAAGTAGCATTACCTAAACCTGCACGCTTTGATAGCTCTAACCAATCAGCTGTGGGAATATCAAACTGAGCCGTTACCGTTGTATCTTTCACATCTCGATAACAACCAGGCTGATTAAGCTCATGACTTGACAAGCCTGTACCTGCACCGGGAGAATAAGGCTGAATAGTGTACCCTTTATACAACAAACCCTTATTATATAGCTGTTTTAATAACCACCAAAGAGTTTCTATATACTTGTTGTCGTAAGTAATATAAGGATGGTCCATATCTACAAAGTAGCCCATCTCTTCTGTTACCTGACGCCACTCGGCTGTAAACTTCATTACATTCTCACGACATTTATGATTATAATCTACTGTTGATATATATTTTTCTGAAGCAGGATTATCTATATCTTTCTTTGTTATTCCTAATTCCTTCTCTACACCCAGCTCTACAGGAAGCCCATGAGTATCCCAACCTGCTTTACGCTTAACCTGAAAGCCCTGCATTGTCTTATAGCGGTTAAAAGTATCTTTTATGGAACGAGCTAAGACATGATGAATGCCAGGATGACCATTTGCAGAGGGTGGCCCTTCAAAGAAAATAAACTTAGGCTCACCTTCACGCTCATCAACACTCTTGTGGAAAATATCCTTACTCTCCCACATTTTCAATACTTTCTTGTTAGTCTGCACAAGATCCAATCCCTTATGCTCGGCGAATTTCTTTGCCATAATTGTATATTGTTTTATCTTTTATGCTAAGTGATATGCAAAGATAATATTTTATAGCGAAACCACCAAATATTCATAAAACTGGTATGATTTTAATAGATTGCCTGCTTATTATTATTTAATTTGCACATTTTCACAATATAACCAAGACTGCCGATTATAAAAAATAAATACTTTTTCAAGGTGAGTGTTAAAAAACGTTACTAAGCATGAGTCTTAAAAAGAAAAAACATCTATTCGTATAAAGAAATATAGCATATATACACCACTGAAAGACATACTATAAAAAACATTTTTAATCTATTTTTTGAGCAAAAATAGATTAAAAATGCTACAAAAATAATCTATTTTTCATTTTGGCTAATGTTTCTTCTCAAGAAAACGCATTTGCTTTTTCATAACAAGACATAAGTTTCGGTAAATAGATAGACAAGTCCTAAATTAGTCTAATGACCGATTTGGGTTTATGTCTCTTTTTCAAAAGGTTCCCCTGCTGCATGCCCAGACAACGTGCCGTTCTCTATCCGATTAGGACGAGGAACTCTTTTCCCTTTAAGCTGCCTTATGAGTGCTGAATAATTTATAATCGCAATAATAGTTTGTTTATATTAAATCTAACATTCTTTAAATGATTAGAATCTAAATCCTGAAGATATGCTTTCACCTCTTCTGTAATTTTATGATGCAAATCCACTTCCTCCTTATTCTCCCACCTAATAGGTCTATATGGAATACTGGCAATAGGTGCTTCTGAAAATTCAATAATGGCACCTTTTACAATACCATTTAGGTTAAGCCAATCAAAAATAATATTGGAATTTAAATACGCAAGAAGATAATACAAAGACTCTTTGCAACATTCTTTAGGAACAAGAGCCGTAACATCTTGCAGCGGATATACACCTTCAGGGGCAAAACAGAAACGGAAATGCTTTTTTTTCGATATTCTTTCTTTACATGGAACAAATATCTTATCTTGTTGCCTTTCAAACAACTTTTGATTTCGCAAAAAAACAAATTCCCAAAAAGGAATATCCCGATGATAATTATATCTTGAATATAATTTATCAATATGCCTTTCTAACTGTGTATAAAAATGTGGATATTCAATCCTAAACAATTCCTTATTTATTTTTTTATCTTGCATAAACAAGTAATAAGATTCCTTTTTTGCGCTATAAGGCTCTATATCCTTAGCTTTATATACTCGTATAAGATGCCTTCTTTCTTTCTCATTAAGATCATCAATATTTGAAACAAGAAATGCTTTATCTGCGCCTGAAACCATACCATTACCTATATCGCAAATATCACCTATCCGATAAAGTTCTTTATCAAAAAAAGACTTTGAAGGCCTTGTACAAACCTCCTCAAACGATTTAAGCCTACTCTGTACTTCTTCTGTTGCCAGCAACCATCTTTCATATTGACGGAATTGAGGAATAATCTGCTTGTTAAAACACTTTTTTGATAAGAGTTCATCCTCTTTAGGTTTCCCTATTTTGTTATATGTGTAAAAGTCTATTGTTTTTTTCAGACTATTGGATTTTATATATTTAAAAATAACAAATGAAGCTGTTACCTTATCAAAAAGAGGAGCTTCCTTGAAATGATAAATTTCACAAATGTAACCATGCTGACACATATAGTTCCGCAAAGTATCTGAATGAGTAGTACTCATCCAATATTCAGTACAAATAAAAATTAATTCACCATTATCGTTTAGTTGCTCTATGCTTTTAAGAATAAACAGAAACAAATAATCACAAAGATTATTAAAGTATTTATTCCATAAAGGATTAGCTGTCAATTCATTCTTTAACTCTTGCTCCAGATTTTTCCATCTAATATACGGAGGATTTCCTATCACCACATCGAACTTTTCATCTAATGGAGAAGATACGAAACTTTCATATTTAATAAAATCATATTCACTTATAAGACTTTTATCGATTTCATAAGCAGATAAACTGCAAAATCCATATCTTTGAAGATATTTCAAAAACACGCCTTCCCCACAAGACGGTTCTAACACCTTAGCACCTTTGTCCTTACCTATCAAATTTACCATAAAAGAAGCTATCTCATCTATAGTAAAATATTGACCATACTTATTCTTTTCTGACATACCTAAGCGTTTATTGGGTATATATTTTTTTAACCCTTATATACCTTCAACAATTGTTAATTATTTCTCTATAAATGCCATGTTTTGTTCACAAAGATACAGAAATTACATTAACATTGCAACACATCCATATTAAAAAGATATTTCATAGTTGGCTAAATCGTTCGCGTAGAGTCAACCAGCAAGTGCAAAATATGCTTAACTTTTTCACATGATTTTTTCAAAACTAAGCAAAGCCTCTCCTTTTTTATTCTATTATGAGCATTATATAAAAACATAGCTACATTGCTCTTTTCAAGAGCAATATAGCTACGGGAAAGCAAAGTTTTTTTTATTTTCTTACACAACAGCTAATAAAAAGCTATAGCTATTGTCTTTATTTTATAATATTTTCTTCTTTAAAAATATCTCTAAGAGCAATTACACCACGTTCCACTTGCTCTTTTGTATGTGTAGCCATAAGGGCAAAACGTACGAGAGTATCTTGCGGAGCGCATGCCGGTGGTATAACAGGATTAATAAACACACCAGCTTCGTATGCTTTTTTAGTTACAACGAAAGTTTTATGAATATCCCGAACATAAAGAGGGATAATAGGACTTTCCGTATCGCCTATCTCGAAACCTTCTTCACGGAAACGCTTTAGCGCATAATTAGTAACTTCCCAAAGATGTTCTAAGCGTTCTGGCTCATTTTGCAATATATGCAAAGCTTCTAAAGCAGCAGCTGTGGCAGCGGGGGTATTACTTGCAGAGAAAATGTAAGTGCGACAATTATGGCGCAAGAAGTTAATAGTATCCTTATCAGCAGCTATAAAACCACCTATAGAGGCAAGACTTTTAGAGAATGTACCCATGATAAGATCTACCTCATCAGTTAATCCGAAATGATCGCAAACACCACGCCCTTGCTTACCAAAAACACCTAAACCATGAGCCTCATCAACCATCACCGAGCAGTTATACTTCTTTTTCAGCTCTATGATTTTAGGAAGATTAGCTACATCTCCTTCCATTGAAAACACTCCATCGACAACAATAAGCTTAACAGAGTCTTTAGGGAGCTTCTGAAGAATACGCTCCAAGTCCTCCATGTCGTTATGTTTATAACGTAACTGGGTAGCAAAGCTCAAGCGTCTTCCATCAACAATGCTTGCATGATCACGGTCGTCTGATATTATATAATCGCCACGCCCTACTACTACTGCTAACACGCCAGCATTTACAGAGAAACCAGTTGAAAAAACTAAAGTTTCATCTTTATGCACAAAAGAGGCTAATTCTTTTTCTAAGCGAACATGTAAATCTAATGTACCATTCAAGAAACGGCTACCAGCACATCCTGAACCATATTTTAGCATTGCATCACACCCAGCCTTAATTACTCGAGGATCGTTTGGTAAGCCCGTATAAGCATTTGACCCAAACATTAATATATTTTTCCCGTCAATATCTGTTACTTCAGTGCCTTGCTTGCTTGTTATCTCACGAAAGTAAGGATAAAGACCTGCTTTCATGTATTCTTGTGGCTGCGTGTAGCTTTTAAATCTTTCTTGTAATTGTCTCATTATATCTTTATAATATGTGTTATTTCATCTTACAACAACACTTCAATTTTTATTTTAGAGTACAAAGATAATAAATTAAGAATGAATATATGGATTAATTTTTAAGAAAAATTTATAATGACGTTTTTTTTATTATATAAACGAGTATCTTAAAAAACTTTTTTTTATATTTGTATGAAAAAATGATATCTATCTTTTTAAAAGCAAATGAAGAAAAAAATTATTTTTATAATTAATCCTATTTCAGGAACAGTAAGTAAAGCGAAGATCCCATATTATGTAGAAAAATATATTGACAAAGAGAAGTTTGATTATCAATTTATAAAAACAGAATATGCCGGGCACGCTTCTATTATAGCTAAACAAGCTGCTCAAGAAAAAGTAGATATTGTAGTGGCTGTAGGAGGTGATGGGACTATCAACGAGGTAGGCAGATCTGTTATTAATACAAGCACAGCAATGGCTATTATTCCTTGTGGGTCGGGTAACGGATTAGCTCGCCACCTTTGCATACCTGCTAAAGTAAAAAAATGTATTGACATTATTAACCAATGCAATATAAAAGATTTAGATTATGGACTGATAAACGGGCATCCTTTTTTCTGCACTTGTGGCATGGGGTTCGATGCCTTTATTTCCATGCAATTTGCCAAAGCAGGGAAACGAGGAGCGCTTACTTATGTACAAAAAGTGCTTGAGATAGGTTTATCTTATAAACCTGAAGTTTACGACATAGAAATAGATAATAAAGCTCTACATTACAAAGCTTTTTTAATATCTGCTGCTAATGCCTCTCAATATGGTAATAATGCTTATATTGCTCCACAAGCTACAATGAGTGATGGGCTGTTAGACATTACTTTAATAGAGCCCTTTGGAATTATAGACGCGGCTAAGGTGGCTATAGAGATGTTTAATAAGACTTTAGACAAGAATATCAAAGTCAAGACATTTAAATGTAGAAAGGTACATATTCACAGGCAGCAGCCTGGGGTTATTCATTTTGATGGCGACCCTATAGAGACGGAACAAGATGTAGATATAAGTATAGTAGAAAAAGGAATTAGGGTAATAATGAATCCCGATTTTAATATAGAAAAGATGAAACCTAATATTGCTCAAACGGCTTTATCTGAAATATTTGCAAGTTTTGGAAAGGTACAAAACATGTATCACAATTTATTAAACAAGATGAAAATATAGAAATGGGGTTTTCTTTTAAGTCTTTTCACATTGAGCAGGACTTCTGTGCCATGAAGGTAGGTACAGATGGTGTGCTTATAGGAGCATGGGGAAAGGGTGGAGAAAACATCTTAGACGTAGGGACAGGTACCGGGCTTATCGCTTTAATGATGGCGCAAAGGTTTCCACATAGCAAAGTAACAGGTATTGATATTGATGAAAACGCTTTAAAAGATGCTGTTCAAAACATCAAAAGCTCTAAGTTTAATGATAGAATACGCATAGAACCTATCTCTTTACAAGATCTTTGCAAAACACAAAACAACACGTTCGATGCCATTGTATGTAATCCTCCTTTTTTTATTAATTCGCTTAAATCTGTTTCAGAAAGTAGAACAAAAGCTCGCCATACGGTATCTTTATCGTATACAGAATTAATGCATTGCACAAAAAAACTTTTAAAAGAAGATGGAACATTATCTGTTATTATTCCTATGGATAATGTGCCTATCTTAAAAACAGAAGCCATCTTCACTGGCTTTCAGTTAGAAGAACTTGTTAAAATCTTCACTACCCCCAAAGCTACACGCGCTAAAAGATGCTTGCTATGCTTTAGGAAAAGTAATAATAATATAGATTGCCAAAACCAAACTGTTATTCTGAATGAAACAGACGGAGAACGTTCCCAATGGTATAAAGAACTTACAACAAATTTCTATATAAAATAGGTTTTACATAAAGGTATATAAAAAATAGCCTTAATCGGTTTTTATTTTGTATCTTTGCACACTAAAATTCGGATAAAAACTTTATGAAACAAAATAGTTCTATTCAAATGTTCACTGACTACGAAGGTGATTTACCAGAATTAGATATAAAAGTAGATGGCGAAGTGCCTGTTTTTATTACTCGTAATTTGGTTATTTTCCCCGGCATACTTTCTCCTGTCCTTGTAGGAAGAAAGCCAACATTAAAGTTAGTAAAATATCTGGAACAACATCCTGATACTATCTTTGCTGTGGTTTGCCAAAAAGATCCAAGTGTAAACGAGCCAAAGCTAAAAGATCTATACCAGACGGGTGTCTATGCTCGTTTTGTACGTGCTTTTGATATGCCTGCTAACTTTGAGAAAGGCACACGTACTGCTATTATTCAGGGATTAGGGCGGTGTAAGCTTAATGACATAAGCACCGAAAAGCCATTTATAAAAGGTTTTACAGAGGCTTTACCTGAAAACACTTCTATAAGCAAGGAAGAAGAAGTGATGTTTAAAGCAGCTGTAAAGGATCTGAAAAATGTTACAAAAGAATATATTCATGGAAATGAAGAGCTTCCCGACGATTCTGCCTTTGCTCTTGAGGGCATTTCTAATCCTATAGCCACGATTAATTATATTGCAACCAATCTGCCTCTTTCTACGAAAGAAAAGATAGAGCTTTTAGAAGAACAAATGATGCATAAACGTATGTTTCATTTGATGAAAATATTAAATCGTGAAATTCAATATCAACATCTACAACAAGATATTCGCTCAAAGACAAGAGAGGATCTTGACGAGCAACAACGAGAATATTTCCTTCATCAGCAAATAAAAAATATCAAAGAAGAATTAGGTAATGGTGAAGGTTCGCCAGAGAAAAAGGAATTAGTAAAAAAAGCTAATGGTAAAAAATGGTCAGAACAAATATCTAAATTTTTCACTAAAGAGCTTGATAAGTTAGATACACTTAACCCTCAAAGCCCTGATTATAGTGTCCAGATAAACTATCTACAAACAATAGTTTCTCTCCCTTGGGGCGAATTTACTGAAGATGACCTTGACCTTAAGCGTGCAAAACGCATATTAGATAAAGATCACTACGGTATGGAGAAGGTGAAGGAACGCATTTTAGAATATATTGCAGTATTACGTTTGCGAGGTAACTTAAAGTCGCCTATCTTGTGCTTATATGGTCCTCCCGGAGTAGGTAAAACAAGTCTGGGAAAGAGCGTAGCAAATGCTTTAAAACGTAAATATGTACGTATCTCTTTAGGTGGTGTACATGATGAGTCTGAGATTCGTGGGCATCGTAAGACCTATATAGGTGCAATGCCGGGACGTATTATAAAAAGTCTGCAAAAATCGGGCTCTTCAAATCCTGTATTTATTTTAGATGAGATAGATAAAGTAACTCAAAACACCTTAAATGGTGATCCTTCTTCAGCCTTATTAGAAGTACTTGATCCTGAACAGAATAATGCTTTCCACGACAATTATCTTGATTTAGATTACGATTTGTCGAAAGTATTATTTATAGCTACTGCTAATGACCTGAATACTATTCCAAGGCCATTGCTTGACAGAATGGAGATTATAAACGTATCAGGGTATATTACAGAGGAGAAAGTAGAAATAGCTAAACGCCATTTAATCCCCAAAGAGCTTAATAACACTGGGCTTGACAAGCTAAGTGTTCAGCCTAAATTCTCTAAAGCTATACTTGAAAAGATAATAGAAGATTATACCCGTGAAAGCGGTGTTCGCCAATTAGAAAAGCAGATAAATAAGATTTTACGTAAAATAGCATATAAGCAAGCAATAGACGATAATGCTCAGTATGATAAGATCACTTTACCAAAGATAGAAGAGCTTATAGGTAAAGCCCCTTTCTCTCGCGACATTTATCAGGGTAACGAATATGCTGGTGTAGTAACAGGGTTAGCATGGACAAGTGTTGGGGGTGAGATATTATTTGTAGAGACTTCATTATCTAAAGGAAAGGCAGGGAAACTGACCATTACAGGTAATCTCGGAGATGTAATGAAAGAATCTGCCATCATAGCATTAGAATATGTAAAAGCCCATATAGACAAATTAGGTGTAGACTATAAAATATTAGAACAATGGAACATACATATACATGTCCCTGAAGGTGCTACCCCTAAAGATGGTCCTTCGGCTGGTATTACTATTGCAACAAGTATTGCTTCTGCTCTTACTCAACGTAAGGTGCGTAAAAACACGGCTATGACGGGAGAGATTACCCTTCGTGGAAAAGTTCTCCCAGTGGGTGGTATTAAGGAAAAGATATTAGCTGCAAAGCGAGCAGGGATAACAGATATTGTAATGTGTTCCCTAAATAAAAAAGATATAGATGAAATAAATGAGATTTACAGGAAAGGAGTAACTTTTCATTATGTAGAGACTGTTCAACAAGTATGGGACTTTGCCCTTAGCACAGAATTGGTTAGCGATCCTGTTAATTTCACAATAGAAGAAGAAAAGAAATGAAATTCGAGCTTCAACATACCGATCCTGCAAGTGATGCAAGGACAGGAATTATAACAACTGATCATGGTGAGATAAAGACTCCTATATTTATGCCTGTTGGTACTGTAGGGTCAGTGAAAGGTGTTCACTTTGAAGAATTAAGAAAGCAAGTAAAGGCACAAATTATCTTAGGTAATACTTATCATCTATATCTTCGACCTGGTCTTGAAATATTAAAAGCTGCGGGAGGATTACATAAGTTTAACGGCTGGGAACGCCCTATACTCACCGACTCTGGTGGCTTTCAGGTGTTTTCTTTAACAGGTATTAGAAAATTATCAGAAGAGGGGTGCGAGTTTAGAAGTCATATAGATGGCTCTAAACATATATTCACCCCTGAAAGTGTTATGAACACAGAGCGCGTAATAGGTGCAGACATAATAATGGCTTTTGACGAATGTCCTCCAGGGAAAAGCTCATACGAATATGCAAAGAAGAGTTTAGGGCTTACGCAACGCTGGTTAGATCGCTGCATTAAGCAATTAGAAAAAACATCTCCTCTTTATGGATATAACCAAAGTCTGTTCCCTATTGTTCAAGGCTGTACGTATAAGGACTTACGTAGTGAAGCGGCAAAGTTTGTAGCTGATAAGGGTGCCGACGGAAATGCTATAGGCGGCTTGGCTGTAGGAGAGCCAACGGAAGTGATGTATGAAATGATAGAAGTAGTAAACAATATTCTCCCTAAAGACAAACCTCGTTATTTAATGGGTGTAGGTACGCCCCAAAACATATTAGAAGCTATTGAGCGTGGTGTTGATATGTTCGATTGTGTAATGCCTACACGCAATGGACGTAATTCTATGCTTTTTACTTATAACGGCACAATGAATATGAGGAATAAGAAATGGGAGGCAGATTTCTCTCCCATAGACATAGACGGTTGTGATATTGATATAATTACGACAAAAGCTTACCTTCATCATTTATTTAAGGCTGGCGAATTATTAGCTATGCAAATAGCAAGTATTCATAATCTTGCTTTTTACCTTCGCCTTGTTAGTGATGCTCGCAAACATATAGAAAAAGGCGATTTCACAATGTGGAAATCATCTGTTATAGAACAGTTAGGCAGAAGAATATAGAAAGATTTTGTATCTTGATAATCATGCAAAAGATAAAGAATCTAATAAAAGCAATAAAGAATTTCTTACAAGTCCTTAGGAAGGGACTTTTACATGGGCTTCCATTTCTAAATAAGATTTGGTCTTACCTTAGACATTGCCTACCTTCCCATTGGATAGGAAGGCTTGATTGGTATATCATTAAAAAGTTTATCGGTACCTATCTTTTTGCCATTCTCTTGATTATATCTATATCTATTGTGTTCGACTTTAATGAAAATCTTTCAAAGTTTACACAATATCATGCCCCATGGAGAGCTATAATCTTCGATTACTATGCCAATTTCATTCCTTATTATTCCAATTTATTCTCACCTTTATTTGTTTTTATAGCTGTAATTTTTTTCACGTCCAAACTTGCGAGCAACTCTGAAATAATAGCTATGTTGGCAGCAGGTGTATCATTTAAGCGTTTAATGCGTCCTTATATGATCTCGTGTATAGTCATTTCTGCACTTACGTTTTATTTAAATAGTTTTGTTATTCCACATGGAACAGTGATTAGACAAAACTTTGAGTCGCTCTATCGTAACAACAAGAAGAACACTTCTGCCGAAAATGTCCAATTAAAGGTTGCTAAAAACACTGTAGCATATATTCAATATTTTGACGACCACTATAAGCGTGGCTATGGCTTTTCTTTAGCTAAATTTGAAAATAAAAAGCTTGTTAGCCACATGACAGCCATGGAAATACAATATGATACAGTTGCAGACACAAAATATCATTGGAAAGTAAGCAATTACAAAATCAGGCAGCTTAAAGGATTAAAAGAACATATTACAACAGGAGATGAAAAAGACACCATTCTTTTAATGGAACCTACCGATTTAGTCTATTCTAAAGGACAACAAGAAACTTTTACTTCTCCAGAGTTACTTAACTATATATCAAAGCAAAATAGTAGAGGATTAAGTAATGTGGTGCAATATGAAGTAGAGTTTCATAAACGCATAGCAATGTCTTTTTCTGCTTTTATACTTACTATAATAGGTTTGTCGTTATCTGCACGTAAGCGTAAAGGTGGTATGGGATTATATCTTGGCATAGGGTTAGGATTGAGTTTTAGTTATATTTTATTGCAAACTGTTTCTGCTACATTTGCTATTAAAGCCAATACTCCTCCTATATTAGCAGCATGGATACCTAATTTTATATTTGTTTTTATAGCATATTTTTGCTATAAACATGCACCAAACTAAGGTCTTAAGACTTATAAAAATTATTAAGAAAATACTTATTACCAAAAGAAATGGTAGTAAACAACAAAAAGAAAATATGTATTTTGATGAATTAGATTTAAATGACGATGTACTTGATGCATTATATGATATGCACTTTGACAAGTGTACCCCTGTTCAAGAAAAATGTATCCCTCTAATATTAAAAGGTAAGGACATTCTTGCTGTAGCTCAAACAGGTACGGGCAAAACAGCAGCTTACCTCCTTCCTATACTTTCTAAGCTGGCAAAAGGCAACTATGCTGATGATGCTATAAATTGTGTCATAATGTCGCCAACACGCGAATTAGCACAACAGATAGACCAAGCCATACAAGGCTTTTCTTATTACCTCAATGGCATTTCTTGTGTAGCTGTATATGGTGGTAATGATGGCAATAGATATGATCAAGAGATTAAAAGCCTTAGCATGGGAGCTAATATCGTTATTGCAACACCAGGCCGACTGATTTCGCATATCTCTTTAGGCAATGTCGACTTATCTAAAGTTAGCTTTTTCGTCTTAGATGAAGCTGACCGTATGCTTGACATGGGCTTTTCAGAAGATATTAAGATGATAGCTAATAATTTGCCTAAAAGCTGTCAGACTATTATGTTTTCTGCAACAATGCCTAATAAGATAGAAAGTCTTGCAAAGAGCTTATTAAAAAATGCTGAAATTATTAAGCTTGCAGTGAGTAAGCCTGCCGAAAAGATACAGCAGTCTGCTTACATTTGCTATGAAACTCAGAAGATTGGAATAATAAAAGAAATTTTTAAATCTGGCAATTTAAAACGTGTAATTATCTTTTCTGGTTCCAAACAAAAGGTTAAGAAAATAACAGCTTCACTAAATAAACAAAATATCAAATGTGGGGAAATGCATTCAGACTTAGATCAAGCACAACGCGATGATGTGATGTTCAAATTTAAGAGCAGCCAAATAGATGTTTTGGTTGCAACAGATATTGTTGCAAGAGGCATTGACATAGATGATATTGCAATGGTTATAAATTATGACGTGCCACATGATGTAGAAGATTATGTTCATCGTATAGGTCGTACAGCAAGAGCTGACCGTGAGGGCAACGCTATTACTTTTGTTAGTGAAGAAGATATATATTATTTCCGGCATATAGAGTCTTTCTTAAAAAAGACAATAGATAAAAAGCCCCTACCAAAATCTTTAGGTGAGGGTCCAAAATATAATTTTAACAGTAAAGCTGTTAGAAGCAAAAAAGCTAAGAATCATAAGAACAATAATAAAATAAAGAACAATAATAAAGAAAAGAAAAACAATAATTGCCACACAAAACAACAGAAAGACAATCAGTTGTTAGATGTTAAAAAAAATGACAGAAGCAACACACCAACAATTAATTCTAAGATAAACAAAAAGCAAGAAGAAAACAAAGGCGAGGTTGTTAATATCGATAAAGGTCAAAACAGTAAGCATACTTATAATAACAACAATAAAACTAAGCAAAAAAAATATTCAAAAGATAATAAAAAAGAGCATAACATTACAGGCAACGATAACCCATCAAGCAATAAAGGAAAAACAAAAGTTGCAAGTAATAATACGAAGCCTAAGAAAAAACGCTCACAAAAGCTCTTTAATCAAGAAAAACAAAATATCAAAAGAAGTACTAAGTATGATATTCGCGAAGATATTTCAAGAAAATATACATCAAAAGAAAAAGGGATAAAAGCTTTACTAAAAAAACCTTTGAAGTGGTTAAAAGGGTTAGGTAAAAAATAATTTTTTATGCAATGTAGCAGACTATAATAAAAAAAAAGCTCTACATTGCATAAAATATAATAGTATTTATAAGTATTAAATAACTCTACTCTTATCATTTTCATCTATCATAGTAGCCTGCAAAGCAACTCCTATGGTAGTACAAAATTCTGAATATTTCGGTATTATAAAATGCACATTATAAATTTGCTCCATTAAAGAAAAAATATGTTCACACTGTGGGAGCAGAGTAAGATTGCCTATTAAAACAAAGTCTTGAATATCGGTATTAAGCGCACTAAGGATTGACGCTGAGCCTATAGATTGCAATACCATACAAATAAGCCCTAAAGCAATATCTTCTCTGCTTGCTGTACCTTGAGCATTTGCAAACAAAGAAGCAGTGGCGTCCATAGGCAAACCCGGCAGAGGCTTTGATGAAATATCTTTTATTTGAAGATTAATATGAGAGATATCGCCTTTTCGTGCCAAAGAAACTATTTCATGAAAATCATCAGTTTTTAATAATAAACGTGATAATCCGCTTAAAGTTCCACCACCTATGCCAATACCACCAATATGATTAATATTATTATTATCACATTTTACAAGAGATGTACCTGTACCCATCGATACCACTATCATCTTTTGCAATTTCGATTCATATTGTGCGCCTAACCCATCTGCAAGAAATTCGTCTGCCTTAAAGGTAGGTAACCCATATACTGGCTTATTAATATAAGCAGCACCTACTCCTGTTAGTAAAACTTTGTCTATATCTGACAGACCTATTTTGTTGTCATATAGATACTTCCCAAATGCTCCATACAATGATGTTACAGGGTCGGTAGCCTTAATACGCATAGGCTTTACTACCTTACCTTCTCGTAGCCCTACAATCTTTGTGGTAGAAATACCCACATCTATACCTATTGATATTTTCATAAAACTTAATGTAATATAAGGAAACAAAGTTACAAAAATCAGAAGAATAACTAAGTAAAGTAGACTTAAAAACTAAAAAACAACTAAAAACATTTCCTTATTTCTCTGAAAATGAATACCTTTGCAGTCCGTAATATATTAAGATAAATAAGGAACAAATTATAAAAAATAAAATTAAAATGACTAAAGCAGATATTATTAATGAGATAGCTACAGGAACAGGTATCTCAAAAAAAGATGTTTCAGCCGTTGTAGAGTCTTTCATGGAGGCTATTAAAGATAGCCTTTTAGAGAAGAAAGAAAATGTATATCTACGTGGTTTTGGTAGCTTCATAGTAAAGCATCGTGCAGAAAAGACTGCCCGTAATATTTCAAAAAACACTACGCTTACTATTCCTGCACATGATTTTCCCAGCTTTAAGCCTGCTAAGACTTTTATAGAGGATATGAAGAAATAATATAATAAATAACAATTTAAAAATTTAAAATTATGCCAAACGGAAAAAAGAAAAAAGGACATAAGATGGCTACGCATAAGCGTAAAAAAAGATTAAGAAAGAATAGACATAAGAGCAAGTAATCCCCTAATAAGGCTGAAAGCACTTAAGTATTTAAAGACTTTCAAAATGGAAATGGGGCATGTCTTCGCGTATAACCTTTTTTTAAAGATGCGATGACAAGTCCTGTTTTTTTTAATTATTCATACTCTTCAAAAAAAATAGTAGAGTATAATTACTTAAAGTAAGGATAATGACAAGCGAAATTATTATTGATGTCCAAGAAAAAGAGATTTCTATAGCTCTACTTGAGGATAAACGGCTGGTAGAATATCAGCGTGAACCAAGAGAAGCTAATTTCTCTGTTGGCAACATCTATATGGCAAAGGTTAAAAAACTAATGCCAGGACTTAATGCCTGCTTTGTTAATGTAGGCTATGAACGCGATGCCTTTCTCCATTACTTAGACCTAGGAAGTCAGTTTAATTCTTATGCTAAATATCTTAAACAGGTACAGAGCGATCGTAAACGCCTTTATCCTATACAGAAGGCCATTATACTGCCAGATATAGAAAAAGACGGTACAGTAAAAGGGGTAGTGCAAGTAGGGCAAGAAGTATTAGTGCAGGTTGTCAAAGAGCCTATATCTACAAAAGGTCCCCGCCTGACAGGAGAGATTTCTTTTGCAGGCCGTTACATTGTATTACTTCCTTTCGGAAACAAAATAAGTGTCTCTTCAAAAATAAAAAGTGGTGAAGAGAGAGCTCGCTTAAAACAACTAATACGTAGTATTACTCCCAAAAATTTTAGTGTTATAGTACGTACGGTTGCAGAGGGGAAACGCGTTGCAGAACTGGACGCAGAAATGCAAATATTGCTAAAACGTTGGAATGATGTTATCACCAAAGTGCAAAAGACACAAGAACGTCCACAACTTGTCTACGAAGAAACTGGTAGAGCAGTTGCAATGATACGTGATCTTTTCAATCCAACTTATGAAAATATTTATGTAAACGATAAAGATATTTGCACAGCTGTCCGCCACTATGTTTCTATGATAGCTCCAGAAAAAGCAAGCATAGTAAAGCAATACACAGGAAAGTTACCTATTTTTGATAATTTTGATATCACAAGACAAATAAAATCTAGTTTTGGTAAAACTATTAATTATGGACATGGGTGCTATATTATTATAGAACATACTGAAGCTATGCATGTTGTTGATGTAAATAGTGGTAATAGAGCTAAAGAAAAAGGTCAAGAGCAAAACGCTCTTGATGCTAATCTTGGAGCAGCAGATGAGCTTGCACGTCAGCTTCGTTTACGCGATATGGGTGGAATTATTGTTGTAGACTTTATTGATATGCATCTTGCCGAAGACAGACAGATGCTGTATGAACGAATGAGCAAGAATATGCAACAAGACCGGGCTCGCCATAATATATTACCATTAAGTAAGTTTGGCTTAATGCAAATTACACGTCAACGCGTTCGTCCTGCTATGGACGTAGATGTAGATGAAACGTGTCCAACATGTTTTGGTACAGGTAAGGTACGAGCAAGTATCCTGTTTACAGATCAATTAGAGCATAAGATTGACAGATTAGTTAATAAGTTTGGGGTGAAGAAATTTTATCTACATGTTCATCCTTATGTAGCTGCTTATATTAATAAGGGCTTTATCTCTTTAAAGCGAAAATGGCAACTAAAATACGGAATAGGAGTTCATGTTATTCCTTCACAAAAATTAGCTTACCTACAATATGAGTTTTATGGTGAAGATAAGCAATTTATAGATATGAAGGAAGAAACAGATAAAAAATAAAATATTAAAGTAAGAGGGTATGCCAATATTGACATACCCTCTTACTTTCTTATATCTCACAGCATATAAATCCCTTTTATTAAATCTACGCTCAACAAAAAAAATAAATTGTTACCACTACTACTAAGAAGAATACGAAGCAAAAACTCAAAACCATGACTGTACCAACGACGGAACGAATACCATTGCAAGTTTTTTAGGGCATAGCGGATTGAAACATACCGAGAAATATACTCGGGCGGTGGACAAACTGAAAAGTGAGGCGATAAATAGTTTACCAGAATTTAAGATGAAAAATGAATTGAAAAACATTTTTTTGATTCAACAAGACTGTTTTTTGCTTAAAAAAGCATGAGCTTTAAGAAATAATGAATAACTTTATGGCGTAATCAAATTACATAAGCATGGAACGGAAGAAAATCAATCGCCTAAAGGTGGTACTTGCCGAAAAAGGTATGACAAATAAGCAACTGGCAGAAATCCTTGACAAAGACCCTGCCGTTATATCCAAGTGGGTAACGAATGTTGCCCAGCCCAATGTCGAAATGTTCATTCAGTTGGCAAAGATATTGGAAGTGAGAGTTGATGATTTGTTGTGGACAGAATAAAGAAAAACTATATATGGAAATACAAATAAAAGAAGTGTATAGTTGTATTATAGAGGATCTTCACAAGCTTGAAGCATATAGAGATTTTAAGGATAAAAACACATCAACAAGTAATCAAATAAAAGATAATGCCTCAATTTTTGCAGATAATTTTTATAATGGCGTTCAAAATATATCAGATAAATTATTAAACACTTTCGATTTAAATTAGAACTAATGGGAAAAACAGTAACAACATATTTAATAGATGCTGATCCGAAAGGAACACAGTATGTTTCTATTAGCAATAAGATTTGTCAAATGTATGTAATTCCTCGCTCACATCTTTCAATCTTGAATGAACGAATAGAATTGCAGACACCTGCTTTTTACATTCTATTGGGTGAAGACGAAGAGACGAAACCGAAAGCATATATTGGAGAGACTGAAAACTTTCGTGAACGAGTGAGAGACCATGATAGCAAAAAAACTTTTTGGCAAAAAGCCTTGCTTTTTATTTCTAAAGATGCAGCAATGACTAAAGCCGATGTGCAATACTTGGAGCATAAAGCGATAGCGGAAGCGAAAGTTTCAAATTCTTTCATATTAAATGAAAACAAGCAAACGCCTAAAGCACCTAATCTTCCAGAATATCGTAAGGATGATATGGACGAATTTTTCGAGGATATAAAATTTCTCACATCTTTCATTGGTTGTGGTATATTTGATATTGCCAAACCAAAAGAAGAACATCTGTTCTTTACAAAGGGACGTGGTTGCAATGCGAGAGGGTTTTATCATAGCAAAGGATTTACAGTATTAAAAGGCAGCACGATTACAAGTTCTTCAGTTCCGTCTTTCAAGTGGGAAGACAAGCGTAAGAAGCTGTTGAGCGAATATACGCACTCTTCTAAAGGGAAATTAGAATTGAGTTCAGATACAACTTTTAATAGCCCGAGTACTGCTGCTGATTTCTGTATAGGGAGTAGTAATAATGGTTGGCTTGTTTGGAAAGATAAAGATGGAAACACTTTAGATTCTGTGTATAGAAAACAATTAGAGTAATATAAACCCAAATCGGTCATTAGGATTTCTCTTTGCCGTACGACACAAAGAAATCCTAATGACCGATTTGGGTTTAATGAAGGTAAAGTGTTTACTGAGAGGAACAATAATTTAATAAAAGTATAATGGAAGCAAACGACAACATGCTCATCTACCAGTCGGCAGATGGAAAGATAAAAATAGATGTTCGGTTTGAAAAGGAAACGGTGTGGCTGTCATTAGGCCAGATGGCAACACTCTTCGGTCGTGATAAATCTACTATCTCACGACATATTAAGAATATATTTGAGGAAGGAGAATTGCAAGCTCCTTCAGTTGTTGCAAATTATGCAACAACTGCAATGGATGGAAAAACTTATCAAGTGGATTATTATAATCTTGACGTAATCATCTCGGTAGGCTATCGGGTGAAGTCGCAACAAGGCACACAGTTCCGCATCTGGGCTACTCAGCGGCTAAGAGAATATATCATCAAAGGCTTTGCATTGAATGACGAGCGATTCAAAACAGGTTCGTCTTACAATTATTTCAAGGAACTCTTAGACCGTATTCGTGAGATACGCCTTTCTGAGAAAGTGTTTTATCAGCAGATAAAGGATATATACGCAACAAGTATCGACTATAATCCGTCTGCCGAGATGACATTGGCTTTCTTCAAGGAAGTACAGAACAAACTGCTTTGGGCTGTCAGCGGAAAGACAGCTGCAGAACTCATGTACTATCGCGCCAATGCCTCATTGCCAATGATGGGGCTTTCTTCTACGGAGAAAGAAAGAAAAATTACCAAGAATGATGCCCTAATAGGTAAGAACTACCTGAATGAGAAAGAGATTGGTCAACTAAAACTTATCGTAGAACAGTTCCTTGCCTATGCTGAGGCGCAGGCATTAGCAGAAAAACCAATGTACATGAGCGACTGGGTGCAGAAACTTCGACTTGTACTCACCATGAACGAGAAGAATATTCTTGAGCATGCCGGCACCATTTCTCACGAAGCGGCAGTAGCCAAAGCTACAAAGGAATATATTGCTTACAAAGAACAACAACGGAAAATTGAACGTCTTGAAAGTATTAAGCAGCTCGACCAAGACCTGAAGCGTATCGCACCACGAAAGAACAATAAAAAGAAGAAAGACAACGAAGAGAATAATCAATGATAGTCCATACACAATATTTGGGAAATCAGGAATTGCTGAAGCTGCAAAAGACAGCATTCCTCGCATCGGGCAATATTTGCAAACATAGTTGCTTTTTGAAGTTGAATCTACGCAGTTAACAGCTTACAAATAATTTTGGACGAATTAGATAAAGGTTTGAAGGATGTTAAATGATATACTATGGATTTGATAGAATTATGTGACAAACTCAAAAATGGAGCCGTTTACCTCAAAGATGACTACGAGGTATTGTTTTAAGAATTATAGTTATAGATAAATCAATACACTGTTATATAAAGCGTAGAGGACGTAAAGAAGTTGAGGTTGATTCTACGGACAAAGATATTTTTGAGTCTAAGATGTACGGTTATGAAATCAGTAAAGAAGAGTATGATAAATTTCGATGATCTTCTATAAAAGGCTATCTAACTTTGGGTAGCTTTTTTTATTCCTATTCAGGTCAGAATGTAGAGCCTCAGCATTAGCCGAAAGCAAACATTTTCCGAAATGTTGCACCAAAAAGAAAGGGAATAACTATATCTAATTGATATTCAGTTATTTCCTTTTCTTACAAAGTACCCAGACCCGGTACAATATCGTAAAAACAAGAGAAACCAAAAGAATATATTATATTGATAATCAGCTATTTGCAATTTTCTTATATTTGGTGATTTTGCCCTTTTTTGCCTGTTTTTTGTTAGATAGTACACTTTTAGTACACTTTGATATTTCAAACTTTTTAGTATCTTTGCAAAATAAGAAAACATCTGAAAATAAACGAGTTAATGATTTTACTCGATTTGATACACATTTAGGTACATAACTATCAACTATGGCAAAATTAGAAAATAAAGCAAAAGAAAACCCAAAATTGGAGCAAAATGTGCTTTCTGATGGTCGGATAAGTCTTTATCTGGAGTATTATCTCGGTAGAGAAGAAACACCAGTTTTGGACGAAAACGGTAATCCTGTTTTGTATGAAACAGGTAAAATGGTGGGTAAACCCAAAGTTCACATCAAACACAACAGGCGAAAAGAAAACTTGCAGTTGTACCTGATAGCTAAGCCCCGTACTCCTATAGAACGACAACAAAACAAAGAAACGCTTGAACTGGCTGCCAAGATCCGTGCAGAGCGTGAACAGCAGTTTAAGGAAAGCATGCTTGGTTATCGTCTGAAGAAAGATAGAAATATCAACTTCTTAGACTATTATCAGGCTTACATTGACAGTTACACCAAGAAAGACTTGCGGATGATAAAGATAGCCTTGAATCGTTTTAAGGATTTTCTGAAAGAGCAATACCCACTCTATGAGTTTAGTATTAAGCCTGACTTGATAACCAAGGATATGATGGAACGGTTTGTGGAGTATCTGCAATCACGAAGTGTGGGTGAAGGGGCAAAGAGTATCTACCAACGTTTCAAGAAAGTGGTGCGTTATGCTATTGATCACGAAGTGATGTTGAAAGACCCTTGTAAGGATGTGGTGTGCAAGGTGGATGACCAGATTTTGCGCAAAGATGTGTTGTCAATGGATGAGATACAATCACTGATTCAATGTCATTACGACAACGAGAACCCCAATGTGAGGCGTGCCTTTATCCTTTGTCTGTATTGTGGTCTGCGCTTCTGCGATGTGAAAGACTTAACTTATAAAAATATAGATTACACCAATCGCCTATTGAAGTTTGAGCAGAATAAGACAAAAGGACATTCGGCGCATAGTGGTGTAGTTATTCCTCTGAACGATGGTTTACTGTCATTGATTGGTGATGCACCTGAAGATTTGGATTCCTCGATATTCAATTTACCTTCTTATGAAAGTTGCAGCAAATCTGTAAAACGATGGGTGAAGCGCGCAGGCATTAATAAACACATCAGTTGGCATTGTGCTCGCCACAGCTTTGCCGTGAACATCCTCAATAATGGGGCTAACATTAAAACCGTCGCCAGCCTATTGGGGCATAGCGGATTGAAGCACACAGAGAAATACACCCGTGCTGTGGATAAATTGAAGTCTGAGGCGATAAATAGTTTGCCAGAATTGAAGCTATAGTGGTGTTTATATGAGATACAATAATGAATATTGGCAGGATAAATGACTCTAAATCATTATCTTCATACATTGAAACCTCAGCAAAGCCTAATTTGTTAAAAATGGCCGTTATTGATTACCAACAAGTTACATGTCTTAAAACCTCCTTTACAAGGAAGTTTTAAGACATCTCATATTTATAAAAGAAGAGATTGATTATAGTGCATTTTATCTCATTAAAGTGACATATTCGATAATCAAATTAACTCTGATGAAATATAACGCAGAATTTTATATGCGTTATAAAATATATTGTGTATTTTTGTACTCAATAATGAAATCAAAATATTATGGGTAAAGATATTAATCGTATAAAGGTTGTGCTGGTTGAAAAGAAAAAGACTAATAAGTGGCTTTCTGAGCAATTAGGATGTGCTACGACCACGGTATCGAAATGGTGTACAAATGCCAGCCAACCGCCAATGGAAACTTTTCTAAAAATAGCCCAAATACTTAATGTTGAATTAGATGAATTATTGAATAAGTCTCATCTAACTTCTTTAGATAATGAATAAACGAATAGAATATATCATAGATGAAATTAAAGATCAGTATATGTATGCTGATGATACTCACCGCCCGTGGATTATAGGTTTTAGTGGAGGTAAGGATTCTACGGTATTACTGACATTGGTCTGGCTTGCGTTGAAGAAAATTAAAGATGATGTACTTGCTCCATTTCAGCTTAGAAGACCTGTGTATGTTGTTTGCAATGACACATTAGTGGAAAACCCCATAATATCTTCTTATGTTGATGATGTACTTAGCCAGATAGAAAAAAAAGCAAGGGAAGAGGATATGCCTATTTTTATTCGTAAAACAATTCCCAAACTTGAAGATTCTTTCTGGGTCAATGTTATAGGAAAAGGGTATCCTGTTCCAAATACTGCATTCCGATGGTGTACTGATAAAATGAAAATTAAGCCTACTGCTCGTTTCATTACGGAACAAGTGGACGAATGTGGGGAGGCTATTATACTGATTGGGACACGAAAAGCAGAGAGTGCTACGCGTGCACGATCTATAAAAAAGCATGAAATACATGGTCAAAGACTTACTCATCATACACTGTTACATAATACTTATGTGTATGCCCCTATTAAAGAACTAATGTTAGAAGAAGTTTGGTATATAATTAATGCGATTCCATGCCCATGGGGCTTTGATAATTCTGTACTTTTTAATATATACATGGATGCAAGTGCAGATGATTATGAATGCCCTACAGTTGTAACAGATAAGAGTCATGGCTCTTGTGGACAAAGTCGTTTTGGATGTTGGGTTTGTACCGTTGTGAAGGATGATAAATCTATGCGCTCTTTAATAAAGAATGGACGAGAATGGATGAGACCCTTGTATGATTTTAGAATGGAATTGGACACAGAGCGAAATATTTTAGAGAATCGTATGCCATTTCGTAGAGATGGACGGAGGGCTGTTAATGATATGGGACCATATATATTTAAATACAGAGCTAAAATCTTAAAAAGACTTCTTGAGGTACAGCATAAATTACAACAAGTGGATCCTAAAATAAGATTAGTCTCTGACCAAGAATTAATCGCAATTCAGGTTAATTGGTATAGGGACTTTAATTTTGGTTATCAAGTATCAGAAATATATAATTCAATTTATAAAGAATCTTTCATTATGGAGGAGAATGTAAAAAATAAATTAGAAACCGATTTGATGCGTGAAGTATGTGTCAACAATCCAGAGGAAGGTGAGTTAATAGAACAATTACTTCTTCTTCAAAAGAGTAAATCCCTTATGCAGCGTAGGAGGGGATTAAAAAATGAGATAGAATCACGACTGAAAGATTTTATAAATTCAAAAAAATCATGATAATAAAGTCTATAGAATTATATAACTTTCGTATCTATCGTGGGGTTAATAAAATTGATTTGACACCTAATGGAGAACGGAATATTATTATAGTAAGTGGTAACAATGGATATGGAAAAACAACTTTCCTAATGTCTCTTGTGTGGTGTCTCTATGGCAAGAATATGGAGAAAGTTGATGAGTTGTATAAGAAAGAGATTGATGAAAAAGGTTCTTATAGCAAATATATAGGAAATAGTCTGAATACTATTGCAGCTCAAGAGGGAGAAACGAGATTTTCCGTGAGTGTTACTTTTACTGATGTAGAAATACCAAATACAACTTGTACAGAGATTACAATAGTTCGTTCGTATGATAGAGCGACTAATACATCAGACGAATTGAAAATACTGATTGATGGGCGTGAAAGTGATTTATTTAGTGATAAAGATGAAGAAGAAATGTTCATCAGGGATTATATATTGCCTATAGAAATTGCTAAATTCTTTTTCTTTGATGCCGAGAAAATCGTATCATTTGCTCAGGTAAATACTCCACAACAAAGAGCAGAACTGAGTCAAGCATACTCTCAGGTTTTGGGCATTCAGAAATATGCAGAATTAAAATCCGAGTTAGAGAAAATACAAGATGATTATAGAAAAGAGTCTGCTCAACCGCAAGATAAAAGGGATTTTAATGAACTCATCCTTTCAATTAAGAATGATGAAGACAGTATTGCAGACTTTGGATATCGGATTGAGGAAAAACAGGAAAAAATATCCATTCTTCGATACGAATGTAATGAGTTACAAGAGAAACTTATTCGTGAAGGTGATTTAATGAGTGTCGAACGTCTAGCAGAGCTCAAAAAAAAACAAGAGCGTTGTCAATTAGATGTTTCTGATGCTCAGGAAGGATTAAAGGAGTTATATAATTATATTCCATTTGGCTTGGCTGGCAATCTGATTTCTATTGTAGCGGCCCAGTTAAAGGAAGAAAAGGCGTATAAACAAAATAAGTTGCAACTTGAAGGGGTAAAGGAAAAAACAGACGATATTCTTAATGATCTTGACAGAGCTAGAAATGACTTTGGGTCTCATATAGATATCAGAGTAAGGGACTTTTACGAAGCAGAGATTAGAAAGCTGATACTCAAACATTTTTATAATGATTGTGATGTGGATAGGTATGAGAATTTTCAAACCTTGCACGATTTTACAGAATTACAAAATGATGATTTTACAAACTTGGTATTAAAACTAAAGGAATGTAAATCTTCATTTGAGTCTCTTGCAACAAAGTATTCTAAAGCAAAAGCGGAGTTATATTCTATAGATAAAAAAATTCGAGAAGCAGAAAAGAATGCCGAAAGCGAATATATTCAATCTTTGCGTAGAAAGAAGAATGAGAAAGAGGATGTTATTTCTGATTTGCATCAAGAAATTGCGTTTTTGAATATAGAGATAGAACAGGCAAAAGATAGAATAAAAGCATCAAAGCAGAAGAAAGAAATTCTATCTAAGAAAATAGATGTTTCTCAAAAGAATAAAGCTGTAGATGACGAAGCAACCCACTTGATACATACAATACAAAAATTCTTATTAAAATTTAAGGACGAGAAGAAAAAAGCCCTTGAGAAGAAATTGAAAGATAAACTTACAAGTTTTTTACACAAAAAAGATCTTGTAAGTTCTGTCGTTGTTGATATCCAAGGTAATGGTGAGGATGTTGATATAAATTTATTTGATGCTAATAACAAGAAAATAGATAAAGGGATTCTGTCGATGGGAGAGCGCCAGATGTTCGCTTCTGCGTTGCTTGGTGCACTTGTTGAGGAGACTGGATTGGCTTTTCCTGTATTCATAGATAGTCCTATGCAAAAATTTGATATAAATCACAGTCAAAATATTCTGACAAAATTTTATCCAAATGTTTCTAAACAAGTAATACTATTCCCTCTTTTATTGAAAGAATTAACGGAGAAGGAATATTCTTTGATTAATGGATATATAAGTAAAACTTATCTCATTGAGAATTCAAAGAAAGGATCCTGTTTTAAGGAAATAAAAATAGAAGAATTGTTTGACACTTATAAGCATCAATAACATGCAAATAAATATAAAAACTTCCGCAGCAAACCAGAGCATAGTCTCTAACTTGACTCAAAAATTACCTGGTGGTGCAAAAGAGAATATTATAGCACGTATTGCTTTAGGATTTTCCTTGGCTTCAGGGAAAAGATTTCAGCAAAATGAATTTAATACTTACGACTCACAAGGCAAAGAATATAAAGAACATATTTTATTTGATTCTGCTAACAGAGATTTTTATATCGCTCTTATTTGCCAAGCTTATGGCATTAATAAGAATGATGAACTAATTGCCAAATATGTGAAATTGCACATAGATCATGGTCTTGAGCAGATTAATTATCTGTTTGAGAATCGTCCGCAATATACCTTTTTTGATTTTCTGGTTGAATATCTGGGAAAAGGTATTGACGCAATCGAAGACGCACCTGTTTCGTTAGATGCAGTTAAAAACAATAATCAGCACATCAACAAGACGAGTTTTACAGGGGCTATTGATATTAAAGTGGGATATAAGCCTAAGACAAAAGAGCCAGTAATATTTTGTTTTAACAACACCAAAATCTACAATAATCAACATATTGCAGTTGCAGGAAAATCTGGTTCTGGAAAATCTCAATTTGCCTTGGAATTTTTAAGGCAATTAGTATCTAAGACACAGGGACAAGTTAATTTCCTTTTCCTCGATTTTAAAGGAATATCAGTAGAAGATAAAAATAAGATGCATGATTTCTTTACAGAAACTCATACAACTTGTATCAATGCCCCAGATGAACCTTTCCCACTTAACCCACTTTCGTTCATAGACAATATAAATGATAGGAATAAACTTGTTGGTATAAATAAATTTGTTGACATTATAGCCAAATATTCAAACATCGGCAAGAAACAACAGCAAACATTAAAAGATGCAGTGCAAGAAGCATTTATCCAGCAAACAAGTGGAGATTACCCTTCTATGAAAGATGTCTATGATTTGATAATAGATCAAGTAGGGGAAAATCGAGACACTCTAACAGAAATAATGGGACGTTTGAGTGAGTATGAATTGTTTGCTTCTAAGGTAAATAATCCTAGTGCATTCCTAAATAACAATTACTATTTGTCATTATCTGGTGAACTTGATAATACCGTTAGATTTACTTCTGTATTCCTGATTATAAATTATATTTTTAATGTATTCTCTAATATGGGAAGTACTGATGTCAACGATAATTATAGAGAAATGCGTTATGTTTTAATGATAGATGAAGCTCATGATCTTTTCCGTGAGAGAAAATCATTAGAAATCTTAGAGGTAATACTTCGAAAAATTCGTTCTTATGGTGTATCTGTTTTTCTGCTATCACAAGGAATAGCAGAATATAATACAGCAAACTTTGATTTTTCGCAAGAATGTGAAACTTCGTTCTTGTTGCCAATAAATGATATGGCTAATACAAAGGCTATCAATAAATTCCTAGGACTTACTCCAAAGGATGGAACTGCCGCTTTACGTAACTTAGAAAAACTTCAGAATGGTCAAGCAATATCAAACATAAAAGAATACTCAAGAACAGATGTTTTTGATGTTGTACAGTATTGGAAAGAAAAAATAAAGTGATAAAAATGAAATTTGTTTTCTTTTTGATTTTCTATGTCATTTTAGGCACAACAGGAATTACTATTCCTGTCTTAATAAGCCAACAATTTGCCCCAAATGAAATTTCGATAGGTTTTATAACTATTGTGATGTCAACTATTGGATATAATGGTTCTGAAAGAATTATGCAACTATATGATTCTAATTCTCGTTCCCAAAAAACAGAAATGTTTATAAATCTTATAGCATTGGTGATAGCTTTATTGTGTACGATATATGTGTGTATATGTATTTTAAAGCCAACAACAATATGGGTTTCTATTGTTGTTTATGTGTTTTCCTGTTTATTTTGGTGGTTTCAAAATTGGAACAATAAAAATCTAGAAAAAACTTCTGCTTCAGATGCTTTAGGGGGAGATAATTTTTGAAATAATTAGGAAATGATTATAAGTGCAATTAAAGTAATTCAACCTTTAGGTGAATTTTATATCGCTAAGATAAAAGCTCGTGATTTATTAAAAGTTTCAACATCTTCAGTATTGAGATACGATAAAGATGGAACTTTGAAAGGAAATCAACGTCCTTTAAGATCAGATAGGCTAAAAGCTATTGCTAATTTTATAAGGTCAGAGGAAATGTGTTTCCCCACTTCAATTATAGTAGCAGCAAATATAGATAGCTCTGGGGAGATTCTCGAAGATGAAGATAGAAGATGGAAGATTGAACGTATAAATAATGACGTGTACCAATTGGATATTCCAAATCAAGATAATATTTCTTCCTTGATTATTGACGGGCAACATCGCCTAAAATCGTTTGAGCTTACATCCGATGAATTCAAGGATATCGAATTGGTATGTTCTATTTTCTTTGATTTACCAATGCCTTATCAAGCATATTTGTTTGCGACAATTAATGGTAACCAAAAGAGGGTAGATAAAAGTCTTGCATTAGAACTGTTTGGATTTAATGTTGATAATGAACCAGAAAATACTTGGTCTCCAGAGAAATTGGCTGTATACTTAACTAGAAAATTAAATTTCAGTCAAGATTCCCCTCTTTATCAAAAAATTAAATTAGCCCCTCTGTTTACAGGAATTGAGGGGATTGTTGATAGATCAAAATGGATATTGTCAACAGCAGCAATGGTTGAGGGAATATTAGGATTAATTTCTACTAATCCACAACTTGACAGAGACACACTAGCTTTCAGGAAGGACTCTTTTTGGGGAGATAGAACTCGCCGCATATTGAAAGAGGACAAAACGGTTTTAAGAGAGTGGTATTTAAATAATAAGGATGAGAAAATATATGAAGTATTAATATCTTATTTCTCTTCGATAAATAAGATATTATGGAGTCAAGTGGATTCAAATAGTGTAATATTCAAGACTATTGGTATATCTGCTCTTTTTGATTTGTTGAAAGCTATTTTAGAAAAAGATAGGAATATAAGTAATTTTGATCAGTACATCAATAAAATAAATAATATTGATTACCTAAATGACTATTTTTCACTATCTGGAGCTGGTAAAACCCGATTAAAAAGAGTTCTTAAATTTAGAGTTGGACTAATAACAGAAGCGGGACTAAAGGAAGAAGATAAGGCTTTTGTCCAATTATGATTTACTCTATGTCAAAAATATGACCATACAAGAAATAATATCTCGCAAAGAAGACCAGACATTTGATTGCAAAAGCATTCAAATTGATCCGAAAGCATTGGCTATTACCATCGTGGCGTTTGCTAATGCTGACGGTGGTGATATTACTATCGGTGTGTCTGATAAGGCAAGGAAGATAGAGGGGGTTGACCAGCATACGGAAAAGTTGAATGAGTTGGTGCGTGTTCCTTTAGACTTTTGTAATCCCTCTGTGTCTATTACCAGCGACCTGTTACCATGTACAGATAAAGATGGGAATGATAATCACATTTTATTGATGCATATTCCTGCAAGTTCTGAATTGCATGCCAATCAAGCTGATGAAGCCTTTATGCGTGTCGGTGACAAAAGTAGGAAATTGTCTTTTGAGGAGCGCATACAGCTGATGTATGACAAGGGCGAGCGCTACTATGAAGATACGGCTGTGTATGGTGCTACGGTTGATGACATTGATATAGCTGCTGTAGAAAGATATACAGAATTAATTGGTTATACCAAGTCTGCCAATCAATATCTACATGAGAATAATGGCTTCATAACTACCAATGTTAAGGGAGAGGAGCAGGTTAGTGTAGCTTGTATTCTGTTGTTTGGTAAATATCCTCAAAAGTTCTTTCCTCGTGGGCGTACTCGCTTTATCCGTTATAAAGGTACAGAAGAGAGAGTGGGTGCAGAAATGAACGTGATTAAGGACGTAACCTTTGAAGGAACCATACTTGATCAGGTGAAGGCCACGATAACTTATCTTGAAACCCAAGTGGAAGAACACACTTTCCTAGGACAGCATGGGCAGTTTGTAACCAACAGAGATTATCCAAAGTTTGTTATTCAAGAAATGGTTGTCAACGCTTGCTGCCACCGCGCCTACAATATTAAGGGTACGGAAATCCAAATAAAGATGCTTGACGATCGTCTTGTATTCGAGTCGCCCGGTAGATTACCCGGAACAGTCAAGCCTTCTAATATTCGTCATACCCATTTTTCACGCAATCCGAAAATTGCTCAATTCTTAAAAGCATACGACTATGTAAAAGAGTTTGGAGAGGGTGTGGATCGTGTATGCAGGGAATTGGAAGCTAATGGTACACCACATCTATCCTTTCATCTTGATGATTTTATTTTGAAAATTACAGTGCCAAAGGTTAAGTCAGTACAAGAGAAATCTGTGAAAGGGAATGAGGATAACGTTACTGATAACCACTTAAAGGTATCTGAAAAGGTGACTGATAGTCTGTCAAAGGTATCTGACAGGGTGTCTGATATGCAAACCAAGGTGACTGATAGGCGAAAAGAAATAATAGAAAAAGTAGTAGAAAAGGCATTAGAAAATGGTGATAAATTAACGTCAAATCGTATTACCATCTTGCAATTAATGGCTGAAAATCCTTATATTACCAAGATAGAACTTGCTGCTGCCGTAGGAATCAGTGCCACCTCTATCATGCGTAATATCGAATATATGCGTAATAAGTACCTCCGTCGTATTGGACCAGATAATGGCGGATTTTGGGAAATTATAGAATAGACAATATAACAAGCCCAACCAAATTTATGATTGGCTGGGCTTGTACGTTCTAATATCTTACATTCTCCTTCCTCTCGAAGTCCTCTGCGCTCGTTCAAGAGCTTCTCTCTGTTTCCTGTCAAGATACCATTGATTACGCCTGTTCCGTATCATATCATTGATGGATACGTCATTGATAAACAACTCACGGTAGCCTTGCTTCACCTTTCGGGAAGAGAATATGGCAGAATCGAGCTCAAACGGGACTTTCTCACCCATTGGCGTGAACTTACCTGAACATACCACTCTTTTGTCATTCAATAACTGTCTGACGATCTCATCGCTGATTCGATAAGTATGTGAACACCTATTGGCAAAAGCCACATTCATACAAGTATCAGGATACCATTTCTCAATATCCCGCTTGAACTGCTCCAAATCCTTTTCTGCCGATTTCACATTTCCTCTCTCCGTTTCAATCACAGCTTCACGTTCACGGATGATATTCTTGAGTGTAGTGATGACTGCGTCTTTTTCGAAGAGCTGTTTGTTAAGGTCTACTATTACCTGTTGGTCTTTGCTTGTGAAAAGAGAACCAATGGCTCGGGCTACATGGGAACCTGCATTGCTGATGTCTTTCTTCAACGTAGCTTGTTTGAGTTCAGACTTCGCCTTTGAAAGGTCTTCTGCTGCTTGCTCCTTCTGCTCTGCCAAAAGTACAATATCCTCCTTGAGATTCTCTGCCTTGCGGTATTGCTCGGTATAATACTCACGGGTAGAGATATGTCTTGCTTCCGACCCGTCAATACCACGTTCCAAACCAAAGGACTGCATCGCCTCGGCATACGATGATTGATAATTCTTGAGTTTTGCCTGTGTCATTACATCATCGGCACACAGACGGGAGCCTTCGGCTTTCTTGCGATAGTGCTTCTTCACGCTGTCCTCTGATTTCTTCTTTCTGCGTGCAGCAGTGACGATAGGAACTACCGTTGCATGGATATGAGGAGTCTGTTCGTCCATGTGTAGAACAGCAGAGACCAGATTCTCTATCCCAAAGGTATCCTGCATCCACTTCACCGACTGCTCACACCAATCGTCAAGCCTTCCTTCGTGCTGTATCCTTTCCATTGCTTCGGGACTTGCTGAAAGCATCACGCGGATGGCATGCACTTGGTTCTTTCCCACTTTGCGCTTGAGGTGCGCATTCTCTATTCGATGCTCAATAGCTGCCGACCGTGATTTCACACCTTTGGGAAAAGCAATCATTTCTCGGTCGAGGTGTATGCGACTTTCATCCACGTTGCCTGCAATGAAAGTGCGTTCAATATGGGCAGACATCTTGGTATCTGCCCCCTTTGCTTTCTCCAGATGGAGAACTACAAAATTTGCCATATCATGAAAATTTTTAGTTCGTTGTAGAGGTACTTGCATCATCCACTTGACAAGATGGTGCAAGTACCGATTTTTGAAACTGGGAGTCCAGAGGGGTGTAACGCCCTTGGCTCATTGGGATTTTTTAGCATTACTTGTATTGCGGCTCGAAAAATTCCCTAATGAGCTATGGCATTTTATTGCCATAAAAACTCCGTAGGCAAGAGGAACGAAAGTCTCAAGGCTTGAGCCCTCTTCGTTGTTCCCTAACAGGCTTCTGCAGGAGACTGTCCTGACGGCAAAGGAACTCGTTGAGATCCTTGCAGTCAGCGTATAGACCTGAAGAGTCAATGACGGGTATTTTTAGTTCCGTGAGCAACTCTTGGTATGCCTTCCGTCCTGCATCATCATTATCCAAGAAGCATTGTACTTTGTCATAGTGCGACAAACGCTCTAATGACTTACGGACATTCGCCACAGAATTGAGCACCATATAGTCCTGGCGTATCAGTCCGTTGTTCTCCCTTCTTCGAATCGTAAGGAATGATAGGAAGTCCATGAAGCCCTCGAAAAGAAAACATACATTCTTCTGCTCTCCCATACAGAAATGACTGATATCTTTTGGCGTCATGCATCCCTTGAAGAATGGATTGCGCAATTCATACCCACCAGAGATATTGGGCAAACCAATAGCAAAGTAATGTTTACCTCTAATATCAAAGTGCATTTCCTTGCACACCGTTTTGGCCATTTCTATGTTGATGCATCTTTTCTCAAGATATTGGATAAGGGCAGGATGCGTGAGAGAAAGCACTTGTAGATGCTCAAAGGAGTTCTGTGGTGTAGTCGACTTGACTATGGGCTGACAGACCGACGCACAGCTTGGCGCATTGCGTTCTATCTGATGAATAAGATACGACACGTCCGAAGAGTTGTAGAGCAACGCTGCAAGGTCGATGATGTTGCCACCTTTGCCAATGCCGAAGTCGTACCATAGATTGAGTTCGGTGTTTACCTTAAACGATGCGTGCCTTTCCGTTCTGAGTGGAGAGAGGTACATGAGGTTGACACCATACTGTTTTACAGGCTTACAGCCCATTGCTGCAAGAAAGTCCTGCAACTTTATCTGTTTTATTTTTTCAGTATTCATGATTATGTAAAATTTAAATTGATAATAAATTTGATGAACTGATGAAATTGCTTTTATCTATATGGTTATCAGAGAGTTGAAAACTCATCATGCCCTCATCATACTACTTTTCAAAATGGAATCGCTGACAAAAAGAAAAATACCTTCCTTTTCTTTTTTCATCAGTAGTATATTAACGATGAGTAAAAGATGAGAACACAAATGACTTGTACTGAATACTTTATATAGCTTATTCATCATTTCATCAAAATAATGGATATAAAATTGTTTATAAACTCTTGAGCTGCTCCTTGGTGATTGTATAAAACCGTCCTGTCCTTCGGATGGGAGAATAATACTGCGGAGTATTGTAGCTGAGTTGATAGGTAGTGTAAGTCAGCGTATTGGGCGCTGGAGTCAGTTTCCAAATATCCTGTACGATTCTCCTAATCTGTCCCTTGTCGTATTTGCACTGCGTATTACTCATGAGCGGCATCATGTCATTGATGCAGAAGGACAATTCCTCTACATTGTTCATTTCCATGATGTCTAGACAGAGTTCAGCCAACTCAAGCTCCAACTTGTTGCGATTGCTGCGGATGATGCGCTGCAGAGCTGGCGTAAAGGTCAGTTGGGGCGCAAACCACATGCGACTCTCCTTTTGGGTAGATAAGGGGCGGTGCTGCAGGAAATAGAGAAAGGCTGGAATTTCGGCTTTCAACTTTTGCAGAAAGTCGGTATCGTCACTTTCCAGACGATTTATCTTCCTTACCCAATATCGGGTTTCTCCCATATCTATAATAACAGGGAGCAACTCGTTATTGGAACATAGCACGAACTTGGCAAAAAAGGAGATTTCATCTCGGTCTTTGCCCTTGGCTTCCACCTTATAGGAAAGCGTTGTGCTGAGATTTTTCAATCGTTCACTGTCTTCCCTGCGGTTGAGTAATACCTCGTCCACAACAATAAGCAGTTTTCCCGCCCAATCCGCATTGAATTGGCTGCGAAAATCCTCGTTGGTATTAAAAGTTACATTGTTCTGAAAAACAGCTTTGAGGAAATTGAGGAACGTACTCTTACCTGTGTTGCGCTCTTCTGACACCATCAGGAGGATGGGGAGTTTCTGCACGGGTTGGAGATAGAGCAATTGCAAGTAATCCATTCCCAACTCGTATTGTTCCCCGAAGATATGCCTTATCAGGGATTCGATGTGTAGGAACTCTCCTTCTTTTGGCTGGTGTCCTATCGGTTCGTAGAGATTCAGAAACTTGTCAATAACTGGTTGATAATTCACATGGTTAGGAACAGTACAGAAACCATCATACTTCGGTACAGTGGCAATGAAGTCCTTGCCATAGTCTTGCCGTAGCGTTTCGTTGTTCCATACGATACGCTTTTTGAAAAAACCACCATTAATGCGAGGTTGGTTCACAATCTTATACAAGGTTGTGCCAACACGAATGAAATTCTCGTTTTCCATAGCCTTACTTCTGCATTAAAGGTTTGCTACCCATGATATATCTCTGTGCTTCTTGGGTTATTTGCGCAGAAGTCTTGATGGGATTTTGACGCAGCCATGCTTCGAGTTCTGCTTTCTCAAAATAAAGCATCTTACCTTGTGGCTTATAATGAGGAATCAGATTGCCCGATGTGAGTTTGTAGAGATAACTCTTAGAGAGGTTTAAGAACCTGCTGGCTTCTTCGAAGCTCAACACATTCTTATTCATGAAAACCATTTGTTCGAGTTCTTCAACTCGAGTTTCTAATGTCTTGTTCATATTGAAAACATTTTAAATTAAACAATATGAAGGTGCACCTTCGTTAATTATTTGTTAACGAGGGCAAAATTAGAAACGATAAAAGTAAATGACGTTGAGCAATGTTTGAGGTATCAACCTATGCTCAACCTTTTTTCAGTTGTTTGATGTAGTTATCAATGGTTTCCCATCCTTTCGGTTGCTTCATATTGATTTGATCTGTTGCAGTGGAAAGGTCGGTGCGTGTCAGTGGCGTATCTTTTGTTTTCCCCAAGACAAGTTCATTACGAGCAATCGCAGATTGCCATTCATCAGTAATGAACCCTCGAAGATTAAGACTTTGCATGAGATATGCCAGTTGGCGGTTGTTGTTTGATTTCAGAACACCTTTTAGTTTACAAGCAAAAAAGTCTTTGAGTATCTTGGGAGATATGCGAGTAGTGAATAATTGAATTTCGTTGATGCAAGTGGTTAGAACCTCAATTTGCTCATCTGTAAAATCAGATTGAAATGGATTTGTTCCTTTACCAATGATGACCGGTTTCTTTTTCTGCTCACATGGGTCGTCGTTTATCAAGACTGAAGAGCGAGTCCGATCGGTTTGTACCTCTGTCAATTCAAATCTTTCTATTTCTGCCATGAGGTATTTTGCATAGCGTTCATATAGAATCGCATCGACAAGATACGAGAACATCGGTAGAACATCATTATATGAGGTGTGTCGGTCAATGTACTTCGTATATTCAAATGAAGATACAGAGAAGGAGGTATATTTCTGTTTTTGTTCTTTGGTCAGTGATTCAAAGAAAGTGCTTTCCCACAAAAAGTCATCATCGTTGTAATATTCCTCTACACATGCAAGAGCAGGATGATTCAGATAAATGGAAGATAGTTCATCGGTTATTCGGATATATTCTTTTTGCAAAATCTCTTTGAACTGTATATTGTTGATGCAACCTTTCTTCCTCAGAATATTTCCAATGAGCACATTGTAGGTCTGAGTAATGCAGTAGTTTAATATTCGTTGAATACTGTCAAGCTGTATCTTTAGATTGTCATTTTCCATTTTGTAATTTTCTATGGTGGGTACTGTTTACAAAGATAGGGCATTCGTTGGAGAAAAAGCCAAGAAAGGGAAACAAACAGAATAAAAGGGAAGAGTTGTCGTTAATTAAATATAAATCTGAGTGACGAGAAACTATAAAAGTACACCTTTCTCATTGCATTGTTATATAGTACACTTTTAGTACGCATCGAAAAAGAAAAATCCCTTGTAAATCAAAGACTTACAAGGGATTTATAGTACCCAGACCCGGGCTCGAACCGGGATGGATTGCTCCACTGGTGTTTGAGACCAGCGCGTCTACCTATTCCGCCATCTGGGCTTAATATTCCTATTAAAGTGGTGCAAAGTTAGGTATAAAAAATAAAATAAACAAATATTTAAGTAAAAACTTACATTACAAACAGCCTTTTATGCTATTAAATAAGAATAATAAATATCAGCTTTTAAAGTTTAGCTCCTTCTAAACTTTAAAGGACTAATACCAACATGTTCGCGGAAATATTTACCCATAAAACTTTGATTAGCAAAATGAAGCTCATTAGAGATTTCTTTTACACTAAGATCGCTTGAGCGGAGAAGAACTCGTATTTCGAGTACAACATAATAATCTATCCACTCTCTTGGCGTGCGTTTACTAATGAGTTTTACTACTTCTGAAAGATACTTTGCTGTAATATTTAGCTCTCTTGCATACCACGCCACACGTCGTTCTGTCTTAAAATTCTCTTGAACAGAATCCATAAATTTATTAAATATAACCTCTGCCCGATTTTGTTTTACATTCTTAGAATGCTGTGCTTTATAGATAATGCTTCCAAAATCATAAATCATAGCACGTATCAAACAAGCAATTAATTCTCTTCTAAAAGGATGAGTACGATCTATCAGACGCTTCTTGGCACGTTTACAATGCTCTAAAATATCATCTATCTGGTCTTTAGAAATTCTAAAAACAGGGTTACTGCGCGAGAACATAAATAGAGAAGACAAGTTAGTTATACCACTAAGGATATAATGAAAGAAATCTAAAGACAACATAAAGCCAAAGCCCTTAAAATTGCTTGATAAGCAAACATCACTCACTACTTGCCCACTGGTAACAATAACAGCATCTCCAGCTTCTACATGTAAGTCTTTTGTGTTAAGCTTATATTTAGCTTCGCCTGCTGTACAAATAGCAAAAAACACGCTTTGAAACCGTAAATAACCAATAGGAATAGGGACTTCTGCAATTTCTTCAAACAGGATAAACTCATCTTCGATATATCCTCCCTTTGCATATCTGCTTTTAGCATGCTCTACAGTTATCTCTTTTAAATTATCTATCTTTTTCTTCTCCATTTAAAAAAATATATATACTATAGTTTTTAAAACATTAAAATCCCTAACCATTATGATGGAAAGGGATTCTAAAATTTATTTCTTTACATAAAACTTAAGCATCAATATTTGCATAATTAGCATTTTGCTCTATAAACTCACGTCTCGGCTCTACATCATCTCCCATCAACATTGAGAAAACTTCATCTGCATCTGCAGCATTCTCTATAGTAACTTGTTTTAGAAGCCGTTTGCTAGGATCCATAGTTGTTTCCCAAAGCTGTTCGGGATTCATCTCTCCTAAACCTTTATATCTCTGAGTATGAATATTTTTACCTTCTTCACCAGCACCATATCTATCAATAAAAGCCTGACGCTGCTGCTCTGTGTAACAATACTCACTTACCTTTTTATAAGTACATTTATATAATGGTGGAGTAGCTATAAACAAATGACCTTGCTCTATAACCTTAGGCATATAACGATAAAAAAGAGTCATTATAAGAGTATCTATGTGTGAACCATCTACATCAGCATCGGTCATTATAATAATCTTATCATAACGTAGCTTTTCTATATTTGCTTCAAAATCAGAATCTTCCTCCACCCCAAAACGTACTCCTATCGACTGAATGATATTCATTACCGATTCTGCCTCAAACACTCTATGACGCTGCACCTTTTCTACATTTAATATCTTACCACGAAGAGGCAAGATAGCTTGTGTATAACGATCGCGCCCTTGCTTAGCAGACCCACCTGCAGAATCGCCCTCTACTAAAAATATCTCACATACTTTAGGATCTTTATTAGAACAATCTGCCAGCTTGCCGGGTAAGCCTCCACCAGTCATAACGTTCTTACGCTGTACGCTCTCACGAGCTTTACGGGCTGCTATTCGGGCTGTAGCTGCAATAACCACCTTATTGCAAATCATCTTTGCCTCATTAGGATGCTCTTCTAAATAAGCACTTAAAGCCTCGCCTACTGCCTGCTGAACAGCACCAGAAACCTCACTATTACCTAGCTTAGTCTTTGTCTGACCTTCAAACTGTGGCTCGGCTACCTTTACAGATATAACAGCCGTCAAACCTTCGCGAAAATCTTCACCGGTAATTTCTATCTTAGCTTTTTCTATTTGCTTTGATATTTGCGCATCATTATCAGCATACGCCTTTAAAGAACGCGTTAAAGCTGTACGAAACCCTTGCAAATGAGTACCACCCTCTATAGTGTTAATATTATTTACATAAGAATGTATATTCTCTGTATAATCGGTATTATACATTATAGCAACCTCTATGGGCACACCTTGCTTCTCACTCTTGAGATAAATAACATCGTCAAATAAATGCTGACGATGACGATCTACATAACGTACATATTCTTTCAAACCATCTTTAGCATGAAACACCTCTGTACGGGTTTTACCTGTTTCAGCGTTAGGACGAAGATCTGTTAAAGTAATTTTTATACCAGCATTAAGATACGCAAGCTCACGCATACGGCGCGCTACAACGTCCCACTGAAATACTGTTGTGGTAAAAATAGTACCGTCAGGCCAAAACTGCTGGCGAGTACCCGTCTTATCAGTATCGCCTACTATCTTTACAGGATAAAGAGGCTTTCCTTTTTCATATTCTTGCTGATATATCTTCCCATCGCGAAACACCTGAGATAACATATGCTTAGATAAAGCGTTTACACAGCTAACACCTACACCATGCAAACCACCACTAACCTTATACGAACCTTTGTCAAACTTACCTCCTGCATGCAACACTGTCATTACAACCTCTAATGCACTCTTATGTAGCTTCTTATGCTCATCAACAGGGATACCACGACCGTTATCCTCCACAGTAATAGAATTGTCAGCATTTATAGTTACCTCTATGTCGGTACAATAACCCGCCATAGCCTCATCTATAGAGTTGTCTACCGTCTCGTTTATTAAGTGATGAAGACCTTTCTCACTAATGTCGCCAATGTACATAGCAGGACGCTTACGAACAGCCTCTAAGCCCTCTAATACCTGGATATTACTGGCGGAATAATTATTCTCGTGTTCTTGATTTTCTGTCATCTTTTGTTAGATTGTTCTTTTATTCTAATATGCAAAGATACTATTTTTTTCTTAGTAAAAGAACTTTTTCCTTTCTAAAAATAAATAAAAGAATTAGGGTCGTAATCATAATAGATTACAACCCTAATATATTTTCTTAGCTATGACTAATAAGTAATTAACCTAAAGAAGCAACATGCTTAGTAAGGCTCGATTTTAAATTAGCTGCCTTATTCTTATGGATAATATTAACCTTAGCAAGCTTATCTAACATCTTCTGAATAGTAGGATAAAGCTTTGTAGCCTCTTCCTTGTCAGTTAAATTACGAAACTTGCGTACTGCGTTACGCATAGTCTTTGCATAATATTTGTTATGTAGCGCCTTAACTTTATCTTGGCGTATTCTCTTCAATGATGATTTATGATTTGCCATCTTTGTAAATACTTTTATTATTAGTAGTCTCTAGGGGAATCGAACCCCTCTTGCAAGAATGAAAATCTTGTGTCCTAGCCGATAGACGAAGAGACCATTGTGCTGTTTTGCGGGTGCAAAGGTATAGCAATTATTTCATTCCTCCAAATATTTATACTATATTTTTAATCTAAATCGTATGTTTTTTGTAATTTTGTTCATAAAAATATGCTTAGAAAGTCGAAAGCCATTGTGCTACATACCATAAAATACGGAGATTCCTCGTTAATAATCGATCTGTTAACAGAGGAAGAAGGGCGTTTAACCTTTATCGTAAAATTATCTAAAACGATGAAAGGAAAAATGAAAAAACAATATTTCCAGCCTATGACATTATTAGACATAGAGTTCGATTTTCGCCCTAATGCTAATATGCAACACATAAAAGACATAAGAATAGACATTCCTTTCACTACAATTCCTTTTAACCCCATAAAAACGTCTATACTGCTTTTTATATCAGAATTTTTACTTTATGCTACTCGCAGCGAACAATATAACAAGACTTTATTCCAGTTTGTAAAAAAAAGCATTGAGTGGCTTGACGCTTCAGTAAGCAATTTTGCTAACTTTCATATAACCTTTATGCTACATTTAAGCAAATTTATAGGATTTTTCCCAAACCTTTCTAAACCTAAGTCATACGATTTCTTCGATCTTAGAAATGCCGAATTTTGCCAATACGCACCCATACATATAGACTACTTAAAGCCTAATGACGCTAAAACTCTCTTAAAACTATTCCGAATGAACTATAATAACATGCGCTTATTCCGTTTCTCACGCAACGAACGTAATGAAATAACTGAAACAATATTAAAATATTACACCCTACACATTCCAAGTATGCCAAAACTAAACAGCCTCACCATACTAAAAGAGCTTTTTGACTAATAAAAAAACCGCATCTTTCATAATGAAAAACGCGGAATATCGTGTAATACAAACTTTCTAAATAAAGGTTTTTACAAACCTTAAGCAGTCATCTTATTATTAACGTTTACTGCTTTTACGATTACTGCTGCTACTATTGCAACAGATGTTAAAATAATTGTCATCATAATCTTTTCCTTTCTTTTAAGAGACCCTTTGCCTCTTTATTAATATTTGTTATCCTTAATTTTTGTACTGCAAAGGTACTGCTGTTATCGCACACAACCAAGAAAAAGCATAAAAATATCTCCAAAAGCCATGTTTTATTGCCATACATCAATCCCCTTAACTTACATCAAGCCTATATCACTGCATTTTTTACCCTTACTTATAAAAACCGTTACCCTTAACATTATGCTTTAGTCTTTTGGTGTATTATAAACCATAGGCTAACAAAAAAAAGGAGCCAAACAGATTTATAAAATAAGGATAGGATATTTAAAACATCAAAGTTGAGTAGTTATATATAACTTTTCTCAATTATTAATTTTACCTTTGCATTAATAAAACACTGAAAGTTATGAATGCAAAACAGCTATATGAGATTTATAAACAGCACCCAGTAGTAACCACAGACAGCCGCAACTGCCCTAAAGGAAGTATTTTTATAGCCTTAAAAGGTGCCTCGTTTAATGGTAATGCTTTTGCAAAAACTGCTTTGGAGAATGGCTGCAGTTATGCTATCGTTGACGAATCTAAATACGCCGAGCCTGATAATGAGAGGATTATCCTTGTTAGCGATGCGCTCATTGCTTATAAAGAGCTGGCTCGTGAGCACCGTCGCAGCATGAACATTCCTGTTATAGGCATAACGGGTACTAACGGCAAGACTACCTCTAAAGAGCTTATTTCGGCAGTATTAGCAGAAAAATACAAAGTACATCATACCTTGGGCAATTATAATAACGACGTTGGGGTGCCTCGTACACTACTCGAGATGACTACCAAAGACGAGATTGCCGTTATAGAAATGGGAGCTTCTCACCCCACAGACATAAAAAAATTAGTTACATACGTAGAGCCTACTTGTGGACTTATCACTAATGTGGGACGTGCTCATTTGGAAGGTTTTGGTAGTTTTGAAGGTGTAAAAAAGACTAAGGGCGAGCTATACGATTACTTAAAGGCGCACAACGCCTTACTCTTTCTCAATGAGAGTAATCCCGATTTGGTAGAAATGGCAACAGAACGTAATTTTGACAGAATAATAACCTATGGTCAAGATGATACTGCCGATGTAAAAGGCGAGGTAATATCGTGCTGTCCTTTCTTAAAATTTTCATGGCAAGCAGCACTGTCCTTAGGAACAGAACAAGTGTTTTCTGCCATTTATGAAGTGCAAACAAACCTTATTGGAGCGTATAATTTAGATAACATGCTTGCTGCTGTAACCATAGGTTTACATTTTGGAGTAGAACCACATAAGATATGTCATGCCTTAGAGAGCTACACACCTACCAACAATCGCTCACAGCTCATAAAGACAAAGGATAACAATCTTATCGTAGATGCCTATAACGCTAACCCTTCAAGCATGAAAGCTGCTATAGAAAACTTCCGATTGATGGAGGTAAAAAACAAAATGGCTATACTCGGAGATATGCACGAGCTGGGTGATGCTACAGCAGAAGAACACCAGCGCATTGTAGACCAGATAGATGCATCTAAAATAGAAAACGTTTGGTTAGTAGGGGAAAACTTCGCTAAAACAAACTGCCATTTTCGTAAATTTGCTAACGTAGAAGAGGTTAAAGCTGCCATTGCTCTTAAAAAGCCAACAGAGCATTATATACTTATAAAAGGTAGCAACACTACCAAGCTCTTCGAGCTACCTAAGCTATTATAAAAAACACACAATAAGGTAAAAGGTAGCAGATAAATATATTATTATGCTTTTTTGTTAAGAGTATGTTTTATTCCGACATACTCTTACTTTCTTTATAATCTTGCATATATCCCCCCGCCTGCTTCACATGCTCTATGAGGGCTGAAAAGATAGCATTTTCTCTTAACGTAGCTTCGTTTCCTATCATAATCATTTGCTTGCGAGCACGAGTTATAGCTACATTCAGTTTGCGGTCAATAACAGTATCATTATCTTCTACAAACGTGTTTGCTGTAAGAAAATCTAATTGGTAACGCTGCTGTATAGTAAAAGAATATATTATAACATCACGCTGACTTCCTTGATACCGCTCCACAGTGTCAATACTTATTTTTTCTATACTTGGGATATTCAGCTTTTCTATCTCTTTACGTATCATAGCTATCTGGTTACGATAAGGCACTATGACGCCAATTGTTTTTTCTGCATCAAAGTAGTCGGACGCTTGATAATAAATCCGTTTAAGCAAATCTGCTACGATACGTGCTTCCTCTACGTTAGTTTTATCTGATATGTTAAGATCTCTACATGATTTTGAGGAAATAAATATCATGCGGTGAACTTTTATAAAATCGTCTATATTATCCCTACTTTGCTTTTTGTAAGGCAGATTAACCTCTTTTTGATGCTTTAGTGGTACACATTCTATCTTTTCATGAATATAAAACATTTTGTTGGGGAAAGCTGCTATATCTGGGTGCATACGTCCTTGCTTGCGAAGTGTGTCTATAAATTGTTCACGCCCGGCTTTCCGTTCTATGGATATTAAGCGTTCAAATAAAGAGATGGCGCAGCTATGAAGCCCAATGTCTTTCAATGAAGCGTCTTCCACCTTGGCATCTTGCTCGGGCTGTTGCACTATGGCAGGTAGCTGTTTATAGTCGCCTATGAGTATAAATTTTGTAATAGCAAGTTTTATTTTCTCACCTTTATCTTTTATGCTTTTTGACTTTTCTGAAAGTATCCCCACAATGTTTGGCTCAAGTATCTGGCTTGCCTCATCTATAATTGCTAAATCGAACGTCTTAAGATGGAAAATATTAGTATGAGAGGCTAACGTAGAAGTAGTACATACTATGACACGACTGCTAAAAATAATATCTTTTATATCTTTAAGCTGTGTCTTTTCAGCTATCTTCTCCGTTAGCAAATGGTCTATAAACAGCGGATTACAACTAAACTTATTACCTATACGTATATAGTCGATACCATTTTCAGAAAGCATACTACATATCTCGTCTACTGCCCTGTTAGTATATGACAACAAAAGCAGATTGCTATCAGCTTTCTCTGCCAAGGCTTCACGCACTAAAAACTGTAAAGCCATAGATGTTTTGCCTGTTCCGGGAGGTCCTACAAGGAGAAAATAATCCATGGCTTGTTTAGCCTTTAATATAATATTGTTATAGGTGGAATGATAGGAGCGTGAAAGTTTTTTTGTAAGATCTACCCTCGGAGCGCACTGACCTAAGAGAAGATCCCTTCTTTGTTTGCTTGATGTAATAAAAGTATATAGCGAGCGTAAAGCTGTATTTGACATCACATCACTTGAGGCATGTTCTATGGCAAAGAAATCGCCTTTTATAATATCTTTGTTTTGCTGCCCATCGTTAAGTTTTACTGTTACCTCATCTAAGCGTATCTCTGTTATCACACCCTTAAAAAGAATGCTTTTCCTTACATCGGGCTCTTTCCAACGTGGATAAGCATAGAGGTAAACCATATCGCCACGGCGAAAGTTGGGCAAAAAGTCGTCTGCCTGCGTGGGTATGTTAAGCGTTATAATATCATAGCCATTAAAGATGCCGCTCTGCTTCTTACTTTTTATAGATAACTCTGTAAATATATTCCCTGTATCCTTCTTTATAGAAAGCGGCATATTCCACAGGTCGGCACCACTATTACCCACACCTTCCTCTATCCCTACCTTACTTATTATCTGCTCCCTAATGACAAACGTTACCATACGTGTAAAGTAAGCCTTTTCTAAAGGAGTAAGAGCATGAAGAGGATCAAGGGTGTTTGTCAACATGGGGAGCTTATATTCGTAAAAAAATCTGCTTGATAGTTTTTCTACATTGAGCGTTTCGGGCGTGAGATGAGGTAACACTTTTTCAAAACCATTCTGTGCTATCCAAAACTCTGTAGCTACCACTTGGTTACGATATTTTATAGCTTCAAAGATAAGCTTTTGCAAAGACTCTATTTCTATAAGTCCATCAGGAAGAGGATATTTAGAATATAACAAGTGTATCTTTGTCTTGCGAGGACTCAAACTGAAGTTATGACTAAGTATGCCAAAATATAGTAATACTTGTACGTAGTGCTTCTCTATATGAATGGACCCGTATCTGTTACACATTCCTTTACGCTCTATATATATGTTCTTACCCGACTTCTGTTCTACAAGTAGCTGCATATCAGTGGTCATAAGGTCTACACGCCCCTGTATGCCAAGCTCCTCACATATAAAAGAAGGCTCTAAGATGGCCTTTGCTTTGTCTATACTATTAAAAAGCTCTTTTACTATTTGCTGCATATTAGCTACCTGCTGTGCCGCGTTTTGCTTAAATTCAGCACTGTCAAAATCGGTCGCGGTAGCAAAATCTAATGCTTTATCACGAAAGTTAGCGTATATGGTTTGTGATAAACTAAACGATGTTTTGTTAATAATATCATCTAAGGCTGCCCCTGCAAAATTACCCAATATGGTATATTTGTTACAAGGCCTGCTGGAGAAACGTTGTAAGGTGTATAGCAATGGGTGATGACCATAGTCTTCAAAGCAATTGGCTATGGTAGAGATGTCTAATAGGTAATCGGGTTCTATTACTATATTACGCGGAAAGACTTTCTTCCCTTTCACATCACAATCTATTAAGTTAAGCTGCATTCCTTTACGTAATAATATAGCAAGATAAGAAAAGTCTACATATTGTGGCGTATCCTTATAATCTACGGACAATAGTTCGTCTTCAGACTCTTGATTATGTACTGTAACATATATGAGCTTTTCGTTCCATGACCGCACGCTGCAACGTATATACTTATAGTTAGCTATGGGTAAAGAAGAGTATTGCTGTGAAGCATCGGGCAACCTGCCTGTAAGAAAATGGGGAATGTCTTGCTTAAAGATATAGGATATAAATAGTGCCAAAGACCTGCAATCGTATAGCAAGTCGTTAGGCAATATCGGAGCTATAGTGTTGCTATGGCGGCGCATACGCTGTATGGCAAGTGTCTCTTTAGGCGGAATATTATAATAACGGCATAAAGATTCTACTTGTGAAGACAGGTTGCCAAAGCTGTGGTGTGTATCTTTAAGCCCTTCGTGGCATGCTAATACAAGAGTTTCATGTAAGAGCTTATTCTGCTGCTGTGCAGTAGCTTGTAATATATCCGATACTTTTTTATATAGTTCGCCTGCATTATTCATAAACACCTATCACCTAACACGCATTCATACAAAACACTTTTTTTACTGTCCTCCCATTCTTTCAAAAAACAAGATAATATCTTCCCATGTCTTAAAATCATCACTGCCAAAAGCTATCGTTGTACCAAGAAAATTGTCCGTTTTACTTGTTGTAATAAGATAATCACCATATAGCAGTGGGATATGATTAGTAAACACCACCCTATTCCATGCAGGAGCACTAAAAACATCTTCTATCCATGCTCGCTGTTTATCTATAAACGATATGTTATTAGTAGGAGCAGGTACAGTGAAAAAGATATTATAATATTCTTGTAGATATTCATATGCCTTGTGAAGGCTCGATTTTGGCTTCCCGTAATCGTCACTAAGAGTAGTATAATCTATAAATATTGTTTTACGCTCTCTGCCCTCTTGCCTGTCATCTATCTGCCTTATTATAGGTATTAGGTAATGATATACCACCTTTTCAAGTAGCTGATGTTCTCCATGAAAGTGTATAGCCTGCGGATAGTAATTTTCAAAAAGCTCAAAAGTATGCACCATAGGGTCCTTATCGCCAAAAAGCCCATATACGCGCGATTGCTCTTTTTCATCAACATGCCCAAAACATTGCTGCGTCATATCACGATACTCTTTTACAAGACTCTTTGTAACAATAATTTCTTGCACACCATCTTGCCTTTTGTTAGCAAAGGTCTGCTTCCCTATCATATTGTTTTTACTCATAGTATCTCCCATCTGAAAGGCAGGATTCACTAAGATACGGTCATAGCCATATAACATCTCTGCATACATTCCCCCCATAGAAGTGCCTATGATAATATCGGGCTGCTCCTTTTTTACCAGCTCTTTAAGAAGTTCCATTGCTTCTAAAGGGTGCACAGGAAGGTCTGGAGCTATCACCGTAGCATTAGGCATATACTCTCTTAGCAACACCGCTGTATGTGTGGAACCTGCTGAGAGAAAACCATGTACATATATTATCTTCTTCCCAGACATCAGGCTGGGATAACTTTTCTTTTCCATTCTTTTACGTTAAATAATAGGTAAACTTATACCGTTTATCTTTTGATAAATATCTAAAGCATATATATCTGTCATACCACTTATATAATCTAACACTGCCATAATACGTGTTTCTATATTATCGCTTTGTATGTCGTATTGTGAAGAGAAACGCCTTATAAGCTGTTGGCTATGAAAATGATTAGGCTCTACCGCTGCTCCTATCAACGACTCCATCAACGTTTCCATTACCTTATAGCCCGAAAGCTCTACGTCTAACACTGTTTTGCTACGGTAAATCTTGCGCATAGACACCTCGCTACAAGCCTTATAAGCCTCACGGGGAAGCTCGTCTATATGCTCAATAAGCGAACCCTTAAAAGTGCCTGCTAATATCTTATCTTCATTTTCCACAAAAGCCCTCACACATTCTGCTTCCAATTTACCCACTGCACATGCACGAAAATATACCACTTGCTCGTTTTCATCGGTAAGGTCGTCTTCCTTTATACGCTGCAAAATATCCCGTTTAGTCTGTAAATCGAAAAAGCCTAATAACAAATCCTTTGTTTCTTCAAAAGAAAGAAGTTTTAGCTTATGGGCATCTTCTATATCCATTATTTCATAACATATATCATCGGCTGCCTCCATAAGATACACTAAAGGGTGGCGAGCATATACCACACCACTTTCATCGTCTTGCTTTTTTATAACGCCTAAATCGTCTGCAATGTGCCTATAGACTGGCTCTTCTGAAGAAAAAAAGCCAAACTTACCATGAGCACCTGCCTTTGTAGAGCTAAAAGGATACTTCACTATGCTTACAAGAGTGGTATAAGTCATTACAAAACCACCCTCCCTTCTCCCTAAAAACTTATGGGTAAGAAGCCTAAAAGCATTAGCATTACCCTCAAAATGGGTAATATCCTCCCAAAAACGAGCACTAACCTTGCCCTCTATAGCCCTGCCATTACCTTCTGTAAAGAAAGACTGAATGGCTTTCTCACCACTATGACCAAAAGGAGGATTACCCATATCGTGAGCATAACATGCTGTTTGCACTATGGTACCTATTTCCTCAAATAATGTACCTATAAGCTCGGGGTGCTTTTCCTTTAAAAGATGAGCCACATCGTCGCCTAACGATTTACCCACACTTGCCACTTCTAAAGAATGGGTTAAACGATTATGCACAAAGACACTACCAGGAAGCGGAAACACCTGAGTCTTATTCTGTAACCTCCTAAAAGGAGCAGAAAAGATAAGACGGTCGCTATCACGCTTAAACTCAGAACGATCATCTTTACGCATAGTGTGCCTAACCTCTTGACCAAGACGCTTATTAGAGATAAGTTGCTGCCATTGCATGCTGTTTTGCATATTTTTCTTTTTATTTAAATTCCTATCTGAAGATGTCAAAGGACAATACAAAAGTAATTAAAATAGACTAAAAATAAGGCTTTTTGCTATTTAAAGTGCATCTTTTTGAGCTTTATTCCTTACTTTTGTACCTTATTAATAATATAAAACAGATTACTTTCTACAAAATGATAAAGGTCAGAATAATAAACAAAGGGCATCACCCTCTTCCAGAATACGCCACTACACAAAGCGCAGGCTTAGACCTTCGTGCTAATATAGACACACCCATCACGATCCACCCTATGGAACGAAAAATAGTTCCGACAGGGCTTTTCATAGCTCTTCCTGTAGGCTATGAGGCACAAATACGCCCACGAAGCGGCTTAGCTTTAAAGCATGGCATTACTGTTTTAAACTCGCCAGGGACTATAGATGCCGACTATCGTGGGGAACTGATGGTGCTACTAATTAATTTTTCCTCTGAAAGCTTTACTGTTAACGATGGCGAACGTATAGCCCAAATGGTAGTAGCCAAACATGAACAAGTGGCGTTTGAGCAGGTAGAAATGCTCGATGAAACAGAACGTGGAGCTGGAGGCTATGGGCATACTGGCATAAAATAATATTTATTCTACAACATACTCTTTAAAATATTAGGACTAATAGCCATAATGATAAAAAGATATTTCATACACAGAGTAATGTTTTTTGTGTTCTTCTTATGTAATATTACATGCTTAAAGGCACAAGAAAAAGACAGCTTACAACACTATAACTATTTCTTTTTAGAAGGCATCTGCCAAGAGCAAAAAGGCTATCAAAGCGCGGCTTTCGACATGTTTAGTAGAGCTTTAGAGCTAAACCCTAAAGCAGCAGAGGTCTATTATAAGCTCGCAAGCTATTATTTCCAGTTAAAAGACACCATTACTACACGCAAATATTTAGCCAAAGCAGCTAAAATAGATCCTCAAAACGACACTTTTCAAGAACATCTGGCACAGGTATGCACTGCTCAAAAAGACTATGACGATGCCATAAATGCTTATGAACGCCTTTATGCCATTAACAAAACACGCATAGACGTATTGCAAGCATTGCTACAGCTATATGCACAGAAAGATAACAAGAAAATGATGATAGACGTGTTAAACCGTTTAGAGCTTGTTAACGGAACAAGCGAACAGCTATCACTAAGCAAAATGCAGATATATGAAGAGATGGGCGATAAGAATAAAGAATATGAAGAACTAAAAAAGCTGGTAGATAATCACCCATTAGAGCTAAACTATAAGGTAATGTTAGGTAACTGGTTTTTTAACAAAGGAAAAAGAAAAGAAGCACTTGCCATTTACAAAGCCGTATTAAAAGAAGACCCTCAGCAAACTGCAGCCAAGCTATCTTTGGTAGATTATTATAATGCCATTAAAGACAACAACAACGCAGAGGCTTTAGTAGAGGATATATTGCTATCTCAAAAGACAGATACTGATATAAAGATGGCTGTTCTAAGACAATATATTAACATCTATCAAACATCTAACATTAAAGACAGTAAAAAGATATTACACCTTTTTGATAAAGCCTTAACTCCACCACAGAGTGGTGCAGACATCTATATGCTTAAGGCGGCTTTCATGGATATTATAAAAATGCCAAACGATTCTATTGACAACATATACCAAAAAGTATTACAAATAGAGCCTGATAATGTGCCTGCACGAATCAATCTGATATACAATATATGGAACAAACACCTATTTGATAAGGTTATAGAGCTTTGTAAGGCAGCACAGCTATATAACCCTACAGAAATGGTTTTCTACTATTTTCAAGGCTCTGCCTTATATCAAAAACACAAAAACGATGAGGCCTTAGAGGCTTTTAAAAAAGGTGTTACACAAATAAAACCAGACAGCAAACCCGACATCGTGTCCGACTTCTATGCCATTATGGGCGACATTCTTTACGAAAAAGGATTAACCACAGAGGCTTTCAATGCTTATGACAGCTGTCTTAGCTGGAAGCCTGATAATTACCTTGCCCTTAACAACTACGCTTTCTACCTTAGCCAGACAGGTAAAAACCTATCAAAGGCAGAAAGCATGAGCTATAAAACCATTAAGGCAGAACCTAAAAACGGCATATACCTTGACACGTATGCGTGGATATTATTTAAGCTAAAAAGATACGAAGAAGCTAAAATATACATTGAGCAAGCAATGAGAAACTATACAAAACAAGATAAAACAGTACTTGAACATGCTGGAGATATTTATAGCATGACAGGAAATACCGATAAGGCTATTGAGTTTTGGAAAAAGTCGCTCGAAGAAGGTAATAATAACGATATATTAAAACAAAAGTTACAAACAAGAAAATACATAGCAAAATGAAGTTTTACAAAATAATAATAGCTACCACTACGGTAGTAACGCTTTTTGCTTGTGGCACAAAGAAAAACATAGAAAGGCAAGCAAAGATCTTACCTGCCAACAGTAGCCATGCCACTACTAACGTTAAAACTAATCATGATGATATTAGCAGGCAAAGGTCTGTGAGCTTCTTACAAAAAGTTTATGAACAAAATCTGTATCAAAAAAATTTAGTTTCCAATCTTACCTTTACACTAACACGTAATGGCAACAGCATATCTGTACCGGGAATACTTCGTATGCGTAAAAACGAGGTTATAAGGCTACAACTACTTATACCATTACTACGTAGCGAAGTGGGAAGAATAGAGTTTACTAAAGACTATGTACTCTTCATGGATCGCATTCATAAGCAGTATGTTAAAGCTAATTATAATGATATAAACTTCTTACGTAATAATGGCATAAACTTTTACTCTCTGCAGGCTTTCTTTTGGAACGAACTCTTTATGCCAACAAATAAATATATAAACAAATACCATATACCAAACTTTGACGTAAAGGCAACTACTCTTCAAGCTCTACAAAGCACAACGCCCATTACTCTAAAAGACGGCAAAATTACTTATACATGGCTTATTTCGAACATCTCTAACCACATAAACAAAGCACAAGCCATATACCATGGCTCTAACAACTCCACTTCTACACTCTCTTGGGAATACTCTTCATTCACACCTTTTGGCTCAAAACTCTTTCCTGCATTACACTATATCACCCTTAACACAGCAATAGCTAATAAGAAAAATAACATTAACATAAAACTTAGCTTAGAAGGATTTAGCGATAAAAACAATTGGGAAACAATAACAACACCTTCCTCTTCTTACTCAAGAGTAAAGGCTGAAGACATTCTTAAAACATTAATAAACCTATAAATGAAACGATTTACAATATCTATCATATTTCTTACTCTTTCATTAATTGCTCTCTTTGCACAAAAAACACATACGCAAATAAAGCAAAAAACAACTAATGAAACATCGCAGAAAACACATAAAAAAGCTATTAAAAAGATTCCTGCAGCACCAAAGCCTACAATAGAAAAGCTACATAACACCGAAAAAAAGGTAAAAAACATAGCTAAAAAAGCTACAAACATTACCAGGCGAGCAATATCAAAAAAGCCAGCAGAGAAACATTCCTCCCTTAAAGGAAAGATCACCCCTAACCACTTAAAGGGAAAGGCTGCAACAAAGGAAAAACAAAATATCAGCCACGAAAAAGGCAAAAAGGCTAACATAAGATATATTACAACATCAGCCATTAAAGATTTGCGAGAGAAAAACCAAGCCATACAGAAAGAAATACAGGAAAACGAGTTGCAGGTAAAGAAAAAACAAAAAGACGTTGATCAGCGCTTGCAAAAGATAATGCTATTAGATACTGAAATAGGACAACAACAAAAGACTATTGACCAAATAGCTACCGACGTAAAAGGCATAAATGGCAACATAGAAGTGTTAAAAGGACAATTAAAGTCGCTTCAAACACAGCTTACAGAACGCCGAAAAAAGTTTATACTATCCATGCGTTATATGGCACGCCATCGTAGTATACAAGACAAGATAATGTTTATCTTCTCTGCAAAAAGCCTTTCACAGATGTATAGGCGATTGCGCTTCGTACGTGAATATGCTTCATATCAGCGCGCACAAGGAGAGCTCTTAAAAGCTAAACAAGCACAGGTAGATAACAAGCATATACAGCTAAAACAAGTACGGGGGCAGAAATACACCTTATTATATAAAGACAGGCAGGCTCATGCACAGATGCAAAGCAAACGCTTAGAACAGCAACAAGTGGTAAACTCTCTAAAAAAAGATCAGCAAACATTACAAACCGTCATAGCACAACGCCGCAAAACGCAGCAGACCATAAACGCACAGATAGACAAGCTGGTAGCTATAGAAATACAAAAAGCACGCATACGAGCACAAGCCGAAGCACGAGCACAAGCTGCCGCACGGGCTGCCGCAGCTAAGAAAAGAGCAGAGGATATGGCACGCAAAAGAGAAGCTGCCATAAAAGCGGCACAAGAAAATGCACGCCGCGTGGCTGAAGCCAAAGCACGAGAGGCTAAGGCTAAAGCTATGGCAGAAGCTGCCGAAAGAGCGGCTGAAAAAGAAAGAAGGGAAGCTGCCGAAAAGGCAGAGAAAGCACGACAGGAAGCTGAGAAGGCACGACAGGCAGCTTTACAAGAAGCATCTGCACGCAGAGAAGCAGCACGCAAAAAAGCTGAAGACGCCGAACGCAAAGCTAAAGAAGCACAGCAACAAGCAGAAAAAAAGGCAGCTGCAGAGAAAGCTCTTGCCTATCAGCAAGCACGTGAGGCAGAGGCTAACCGTATAGCTGCAGAGCGTAAAGCTGCCGCCGACAAAGAACGCGCTGCACGCGAAGCAGAGGCTGCCCGAAAGGCTAACACCGCCGACAATAACCTTACCAATGCCGACCGTGCCATGACAGGTAGTTTTGCTAACAACAGAGGACGCTTGCCCATGCCTATGGCTGGCAAGATAGTTACACACTTCGGACAATATAACGTTGCAGGTATGAGCAATATTCGCCTTAACAGCAATGGTATAAACATAAAAGGAGCAGCTGGCAGCCCCGTACGTAGCGTCTTTATGGGAGAGGTAAGCGGAATATTCAATGCAGGAGGGTCTACTATAGTTATGGTACGACACGGCATTTACATCTCCGTTTACTGTAATCTTGCTAACGTTAGCGTACATCGTGGACAAAACGTAGGTACTGGGCAGACACTGGGAACAGTAAACTCTACCGGGGTGCTACACTTCCAGTTACGTAAAGAAACAGCAAAACTTAACCCAGAACAATGGATACGATAGCTTTACAGAGATTATTTTACAAAAGCCCACTGCTAAATGTGGGGAAATGCTTAATAAATAAGTTTTTTTTATATGGAAATGTTATTGCCATATCAGATAAAAAATCTTATCTTTGTATATTATAAATATATTAAAACCACATATCTATGAAAAAGAAATTTTTTGCTCCTTCCGAATTAATTATCAATGAAGACGGAAGTATTTTTCACTTACATGTAAAGCCAGAGGATCTTGCTGACAAGGTAGTCTTAGTGGGAGATCCTGGACGTGTAGTGCTGGTGGCATCTCATTTTGAAAAAGTAGAGAGTGAGGCCAGTAGCCGTGAGTTTCGTACAGTAACTGGTATATATAAAGGAAAACGCATTACCGTAGTAAGCACAGGTATAGGCTGTGATAATATAGATATTGTTGTAAATGAGCTTGACGCGCTTGCTAATATCGATTTTAAGACACGAGAGGAAAAAGACAAGCTTCGCAGCCTTACCCTTGTAAGGATAGGTACATGTGGCGGATTACAGCCTAACACGCCTGTAGGCACATATATAGCTTCGCAAAAAAGCATAGGCTTCGACGGCTTACTCAATTTTTATGCCCGGCGTAATGAAGTTTGCGATTTAGACTTTGAGTGCGAGTTTAAAAGACAAGTAAAATGGGACAACCAGCTTGGCAATCCATACGTAGTTAGTTCTAATACAGAGCTAATAGAAAACATTGCCAAGGAAGATATGGTACGTGGCGTAACCATAGCCTGTGGTGGCTTCTTCGGGCCACAAGGGCGTGAGCTTAGGCTGCCACTACAAGACCCTAAGCTTAATGAAAAGATAGAGTCCTTTGAGTATAAAGGCTTGCGTGTTACCAATTTCGAAATGGAGTCGTCAGCCTTAGCAGGGCTCTCTCTACTAATGGGGCATAAGGCTTTAACATGCTGCATGGTAATAGCTAACAGGTTAGCAAAAGAGGCTAATAGCGCATATAAGAACACCATAGATGGGCTTATAGAAAAAGTGCTTGACAGAATATAACCCTCACTGCCCGTTTAGCACTTTGCCTGCTGTTATAATATAAAACACATATACACTTTCTATATTTAATATTTTAAAATGTATAATACTATCTGTGCCTTAGCCACTCTGCCCGGAGGGGCTATAGGCGTTATTAGGGTATCTGGAAAAGATGCTATTGTTATTGTAAACAGGATATTTTCTAAAGACATACTATCTATGCCTGCTAATACCCTTTGTTATGGTAATATTATAGATATGGCAGGAAAAGTTATAGACGAGGTGGTTGTTTCTATTTGGCATGCACCCCACTCATACACAGGAGAAAATGCTGTAGAAATATCATGCCACGGCTCTGCTTATATCCTTAAAGAGGTGTTACACTTATTAATAGAAGCAGGCTGCTATCAAGCCCTTCCCGGAGAGTTTACACAGAGAGCTTACCTCAACGGTAAAATGGATCTTTCACAAGCAGAAGCAGTGGCAGACTTGGTAGCCTCTTCTAACAAAGCAAGCTACAGATTAGCCCTTTCACAGATGAAAGGACATTTCAGCAACGAGCTATCATCTTTAAGAAAACGCTTGCTAAAGATAACCTCACTGCTTGAACTGGAGCTCGACTTCTCTGAACATGAAGACCTTGAGTTTGCCGACCGCACAGAGCTGATAAGTCTAACAGATGAAATAGACAAAAAAGTATTATCACTACTCCACTCCTTTAAGATAGGACAGGCACTTAAAGAAGGCGTTGCCGTTGCCATCATAGGGAAAACAAACGTAGGAAAGTCTACCCTCCTCAATGCCCTTTTAGGCGAAGAACGTGCTATAGTATCTAACATAGAAGGCACCACACGAGATGTTATTGAAGATGTAACAGAGATAAATGGCATATCATTCCGCTTTATAGATACTGCCGGCATTAGACAGACAACAGATGAAGTAGAAAAGCTTGGTATTGAGCGCACATACAAAATGCTCGATAAAGCACAAATGGTGATATGGGTAATAGATGATAACCCTTCCAGAAAAGAGTATGAAGACATAAAAAAGAAAGTAGGCGAAAGACCTTTCATCATTGTAAGAAACAAGGTAGACACTATAGTAAATAAAGAAGCTCTGCCTTCTTTCATTACCTTATCGGTCTCTGCAAAGGAAGGAACAAACATAGAAGAGCTTAAGCAAGCTATCTATAAAAAAGCTAATATTCCGGCTTTCAACGAAAACTCGGTCATAGTAACCAATGCTCGCCATTATGATGTGCTCACAAAAGCACACGAAGCCCTATGCCGTGTTCATAACGCCTTTAAAGCAAACCTACCTGGCGACCTTGTGGCTGAAGACCTTAAAGACGTCCTTTCCCTCCTTGGCGAAATTACAGGCACACAAATATCCTCGCAAGAAACACTTAACAATATCTTTAAACATTTCTGCATAGGAAAGTAAAGCGATTTTTTTTGAAATATATTCAGGATATGGATAAGCAGATTTTTCAAACAGACTCACGTTCTCGCTGGAAAAAGTTTCTGTGGAGCATGAGAGTCATAGGAGCAATCATCATATTCTTCGTCATTGTATTCCTAACTTTATTCGCATTGGAAGGCAGTCCTAAGATTCCCTTCGTACACAACTATCACAAGGTGATGACCGCAGAAAAGCCACTCATGCGCAACAATGAGACGGCAAAGGAATACAAATCCTTCCGCCGCTTCTTTCACGAGAAGAAGATGCACAACGCTTATGCAGAGGCTGCTGCCAAAAAGACTCGTTTTACAGGAAAGGGCAACCAGCTCAAAGAGAAATATCTCAGAGAGTGGAACGATCCGAGCATGGGAATCAGAGCAGCATGGTACGTAAATTGGGACAAGCGATCGCTGCTTTCGCTCAAGCGCAACATCAGACACATCAACCTGCTCATAGGCGAATGGCTGTTCATCAATCCGAAAACCGGAGCGTTAAGTACTCAGATAAATAAGAAAGCCCTTCGCCTGGCGCAGAAGGCAGGCGTGCCCGTTATGGCGATGCTTACCAACAACTATGGCAAAGACTTCAGAAGCGAAGCCATCGGCAACATCATGAAGGATGCAGGCAAGAGAAAACTCTTTACAGAGAAACTTCTCGCAGCTTGCATCAAATATAAGTTATGCGGAATAAACATCGACTTGGAAGACCTACAGATAAACGACAACGCCCTGCTCACAACCTTTGTGAGAGAACTCTCGGCAGTCTTCCATAAGAAAGGACTCTATGTTACCCAAGATGTAGCTCCTTTTAATGAAGACTACGACATGGAGCAGCTCGCCAAGTACAACGACTATCTTTTCCTAATGGCTTACGACGAGCACAACTCGACAAGCAAGCCGGGCGACATCTGCTCACAGCAGTTTGTAGAACGTGCCACAGACTGGGCAGCACGCAATATCCCTAACAACAAGCTCGTCCTGGGACTGGCTGCCTATGGCTACGACTGGTGCGAGAATAAAAATGGAGAAACCGTAACCTTCAACCAAGCCGTGGCATCTGCTTTGAACGCTGGTACTCCGATAGACTTCAATGAAGATTCCTACAACCTCAACTTCTCCTACATCGACGGAGAAAACCAGACTCATCAGGTCTATCTCACTGACGCTGCCACATCATATAATATCATGCGCTTCGGAGCAGAATACCATCTTGCCGGATTCAGCGTATGGCGACTGGGTACGGAAGATTCCCGTATATGGAACTTCTACGGTAAGGACATGAGTTACGAAAACTCCTCCAGGTGGAACCTTCAGAAGATGCTCCAGATAAGAAGTCTTGACGACGTGAACTTCGTGGGCAACGGAGAGGTGCTGCAGGTGGAGTCGGAACCGCAGCCGGGCTACATATCCATAGTGAAAGACAAGGACGACGGACTTATAGCCAATGAAATATACCGCAAACTGCCATCTAACTATACTGTAACAAAAATAGGACACTGCCACGCCAAAGACCTCGTCATCACTTTCGATGACGGTCCCGACAGCAAGTGGACCCCTCTGGTGCTCAGCATTCTGAAGGAACATCACGTACCTGCCGCATTCTTCATGGTAGGTCTGCAGATGGAGAAAAACCTGCCCATTGTGCGGAAAGTGTATGAAGCCGGACACACCATCGGCAACCACACCTTTACCCATCACAACGTGATAGAAAACTCCGACTACCGCACATACGCAGAGCTGAAACTCACACGAATGCTGATAGAGAGCATAACCGGGCACAGTACCATTCTGTTTCGTGCCCCATATAACGCCGACAGCGACCCAACACAGTATGAAGAAATAGAGCCGATGATCCTTGCTTCACGACGCAACTACCTGATGGTGGGCGAAAGCATTGACCCTAACGACTGGATGCCGGGCGTAACAGCCGACCAGATTTACCAGCGTGTTACCGACGGCGTACACCGCGAAGACGGTCACATCATACTGCTCCACGATGCTGGCGGCGCCACCCGCAAGGCAACCATACAAGCACTGCCGCGCATCATCACCACCCTACAGAAAGAAGGCTATCACTTCATCTCGCTGGAGGAATATCTGGGAATGAAACGCGAAACACTTATGCCTACCATACAGAAAGGAGAGGCTTACTATGCAATGCAGATGAACCTCACACTGGCAGAATTCATCTACCATCTGAGCGATTTCATCACCGCACTCTTCCTCGTATTCCTCGTTCTCGGATTTATGCGACTCATATTCATGTATGGTCTTGTCTTCAAGGAAAAACGAAAAGAACGCATACGCAATTATAACAACCTCGACAAGGAAGATATGCCTAAGGTTTCCATCATTGTACCAGCCTATAACGAAGAGGTAAACGTAGTGAACACGATTTACAATCTTATTGCACAAGACTATCCTTCTTTCAATATCGTAGTAGTAGATGACGGAAGCAAGGACAATACCTTTGCCATACTAAAAGAAAAATTCGGCAACCACCCGAAAGTGGCTATCTTCACTAAGCCCAATGGCGGTAAGGCGGCTGCACTGAACTTCGGACTGAGCCACACCGATGCCGACTTCGTGGTATGTATAGATGCTGATACGCAGCTGCGCCATGATGCCGTGAGCAAGCTAATGAGACACTTCGCTGCCGACAAGAAAAACCATGTGGGAGCCGTTGCCGGCAACGTGAAGGTTGGCAACTGCCGCAACATGCTCACCAACTGGCAGGCAATAGAATATATCACCTCTCAGAACTTCGATCGAATGGCATACGCTGCCATTAACGCCATCACCGTAGTGCCTGGTGCCATAGGAGCGTTCCGCAAGGAAGCCATGGAGAAAGCCGGATATTTCACAACCGACACGCTTGCTGAAGACTGCGACCTGACGATGCGCATCATCGAGGCGGGTTACGTTATCGAGAACGAAAACCATGCCATAGCAATGACCGAAGCTCCCGAAAATATCAGACAGTTTGTAAAGCAACGCACCCGCTGGTGTTTCGGAGTGATGCAGACTTTCTGGAAACATCGTCGAAACCTGTTCAGCAGCCGTTATAAGGGATTTGGCTTGTGGGCTTTGCCAAATATGCTCGTGTTCCAGTACATTATCCCGACGTTCTCGCCAATAGCCGACGTTCTGATGTTGGCAGGACTGTTCTCAGGCAATGCCTGGCAGATATTCATCTACTATCTGATTTTCCTCATTGTAGATGCAAGCGTATCTATCATGGCTTTCATCGTGGAAAAAGAATCGTTGTGGACATTGTTATGGATCATACCGCAGCGTTTCTTCTATCGCTGGATTATGTACTATGTGATTTTCAAGAGTTATTTCAAGGCCATCAAAGGCGAACTGCAGCAGTGGGGTATCCTGAAAAGAACGGGAAATGTAAAAATATAAAACCACCAAGCTGGCTTATCTTTCTCCCACTCCCCCTTATCCACACACACCACCTTACCACTCTGCAACGATACTCCACCCCATTGGAGAGAATATAAGGGGGAGGAGGCAAATATATCATGTCAAAATAGAAATCAAACTCTTTAAGGTGAGTTTCTTATTCATAAGAACTTTCTATACGTTTTAGTATTCTGTATATATGCTTCTTAGGATAATGCCCTTCTTGAAAGTGTTTATGCTCGTCTTCCCAAAGATAATCAACAACGGCTTTAATATCTGCCTTTCTTTCACCAGTGTTAATGACCTTTATAATAGTTATTCCGTTACTTAATTTACCTGCAATAATTTTAGGTGATGTTTCGCCCTAAAAAAGATGATGTTTTACCCACGAAAAGATGATGTTTTACACATGAAAAGATGATGTTTTATAGCCTTAAATAATGCTTAAAAACGGGGAGAAATCGGTATCTTTTAAAAGATCCTCATATTTAATATACAAATTAGCCTTCATATACTTAGACACCATGTCTATATATTTGCCTTGATAATAATTTAAGCCAATAGCCTTATTTACCACCCATTGTATCTTTGCCATATAAACGTCGCGCTCAAACTGTGAACGTAAATCATAATTGGGAAGGGTAAAAATGCTCATAAGGTAAAACGTCAGACAGTCTGGCACAATGTCTTCACGCCTCATCTGAAGACGCTGCTGCTTATCATAAAAACGGCTATAAACAGGGTAATCCTTTCCTAAATACTTATCTAAAGAGATGCCTATCTTGCCATCACCCGTTACGATGCTTTGGTCGAGAGCCGAAATCTGTGTATAAACACTTGGCAGCTTAATATCAGGAATCTGCTGCTTAAGCCTCGAAAAAGATATGTTAAGATCCTTTTGTATATCGTCTATCTTGCTAAACTTCGACTGCACTGAAGAGATTATCGTCTGCAACGTAGTGTCTTGATAAAACTTTAAAAACTTAGTGTTTATATCAGGATCGGTTATCTGACCTATCTTGAGCACCTTCTCTATTAAGGTGCGTGTCTCAAAAGGATACTCCATACCCATCTGCTGCAAAGCAGAATAATCGCCCATGGTAAGATAACGATACTCTAAACGGTCGAAACGCTCTATTTTTATAGACACACCACCCGGCTTACTCTCATCTGACCAACGCAGCTGGCAACCAACAAGAATAAGAAACAATAACAGCAATATGTAATAAGCCTTCTTCACTATCTACCTAAAAAGATTATTCCGCAATGCAAAAATACTAAAAAAATATATATTTACGCAAACTTTATATAAAAAATCTGCTCTTTTTTCTTAACTAATACTAAAAAAAGACTACCCCGCAGCGTCCACACCTCCACTAAAAAAGGCTTCTTTAGCAAGAAATGTAGGGCAAAATGGTATTTAATAAAAATTAAGCAGTCTAACCACTACTTTTGATAACACTCAAAAAACTTTTTGTACCTTTGTAAATTAAACACATTAAGATTATATGACAATAAAAGCAGCATTCTTCGATATAGACGGCACCTTAGTATCTTTTGAAACACACAAGATACAGCCCTCTACCATAGAGGCTATAAAAGAACTGAAAAGAAAAGACATCAAGATATTTATCTCTACGGGGCGACCAAAGTCTTTTATTACCAACCTAAAAGATATAGAACCTTTCATAGATGGCTACATATCCTTTAACGGAGCGTTAGCACAAATAGGCGAAGAGACTATATTTATGAAAGAACTGCCTAAGAAAGATATAAAAAAAATGATAGCTGATGCCACTTTGCACAATTACACCTTAGCAATATGCGGTAAAGACAAAGTGGCTATACACAATTATAGCGACATCTTTACAGAGCTTTTTGTAAAAGGGTTAGGCGTAGACTCTGTAAACATCAAAGACCCCATAGAGCCTCTGCTTAACGGAGCTGTGCTGCAGATGTCGCCCTTCTTCTCCGAGAAAGAAGAGCAGCGCATAATGCCTACCTTAACGGGCTGTGAGGCTTCAAGATGGCACCCGCTCTTTGCCGACGTCTCGCCAATAGGCATAAACAAAGGGCTTACGCTACCTAAGGTAGCAAAACACTTAGGCATAGGCATAGACGAGTGTATAGCCTTTGGAGATGGGGGCAATGATAGAGATATGCTAAAGGTAGCAGGCATAGGAGTGGCTATGGGCAACGCTAACGATAAGGTAAAAGAACACGCCAACTATGTTACCACCTCTGTAGACGACAACGGCATAGCAAACGCTCTTAAACACTTTGAGCTTATAGACTAACCTCTTAGCATACACAACACATGTAAAAATAAAAAATAAAGAAAGAAGACCATGTATAATAACAATTTCTCACCTTATTATAAAGAGGAACGACGCACACTCTTTGTGATAGTTTTCACCTTTATAATAATGCTTTTAGAAATTATCATAGGCTACCTTTCCAGCTCTATGGCACTACTTGCCGACGGCGTACACATGGGCTCGCACGTGCTGCTTATAGGCTTAAACCTTTTTGCGTATTACTTCGTTCACAAACAACAAAAAAGACATAACGACACTTACAACACCCAAAAAGTAATGCAGCTTTCTGCCTTCACCAGCGGCATAATGCTCATGGTGGCATCTATATTCATTTGCAGTGAGGGCTTTGAGCACATGGAGGCACATCACCACATGACAAGCTACCCCTTAGCACTAAGCATTGCCACGATAGGGCTTATAGTAAACTTTATAAGTGCTCGCGCCCTACACTCAAAACACTTTGAAGACAACCCTAACAACCACGCTGCTTACCTGCACGTCATGAGCGACGTGTTAGTAAAAATAGGAGTTATCATAGGTCTCGTATGCTCCCACTTATGGGACATAACATGGATAGATGCTGCCCTTGCCATAATTACAGGCGTCATCGTTTTGGTATGGGCTATTAACCTTACAAAGAAGATGGCGAAAGTTTTAACGAAAAATTTTACAAAATAATTTGGTCGTTTAAGAAATACTTATTACCTTTGCACCCACATAACAACTATAATATTTGGGAGACTCGCTAGCTCAGCAGGTAGAGCACAACACTTTTAATGTTGGGGTCATGGGTTCGAGCCCCATGCGAGTCACAAAGTACTAAAAAAGAGGATTTCAGCAATGAAGTCCTCTTTTTTTTTATGTTCAGACACAGAGAGAGGCACAGGCATCAATATTTACCAAAGAGCCACCTTGCCTATTTTCCCTAAATCAAGTGATGCCGTTGATACTCCAAGAGCCTTGAACACCCTACTCATAGTGGGAATGCTTATGCTGTACCCTTTCTCCAATCGTGAGATTTGGGCACGCTTCACACCGATGCGCTCTCCCAATTCCTCTTGTGTGAGGTTTTGCTCGATTCTTGCTTTCTTGATGATCTCGCCTATTTGGAAAGCGTGGACAGCATCGGTAACGTTCCTTTCATGCTCGTCCCTGTCTGGAGTACCGATAGTCCCCAATGCCTCATCGAGCACTTCACCCATTGAATACACTTTGAATTTTCCTACTTGTTCCATATCTATTCTCCTTTTTCATTGAAATACTCTATTCTTATTCTCTCCGCCTTGACAATTTCCTTTGGTGGCGTCTTCTGTGTCTTTTTGACGATACCGTGAGTTGCTATCACCAACGTTTCATCTTTCGTGTCCCAAAAGGCAAACAGGCGGTATTGTATGCCATTGTAAAGAGTTCGGAACTCCCAAATGTCAGAGCCTTCCAATTTCTTGAACAACTCTGCGTTCTGCTCTCCCGATGCTATTCTGTGAGCATTGTAGAGTACCTTCTTCATTGGCGATTGAGGAAGACCAAGAACAAACTTCTTTGCTTCCTCAAGCATTACTAACTCAAATCCTTTTGCCATATAAGACTTTATTTGTTGGTACAAAGATCGTGATATGTTTACATAATATGAAACATTTAGGTTTGTTTTTGCTCCGTGTTACTGATTTTTAACATTCAAAAAACTACTTATCAAAAGCTATCTGTCAAAGCGTGTCTGTGTAGTGAACGCTTAGAACGTCATTAAATGCGTTTATTCGTCCCTTTACCTTGATGTTATTATGAACCTCGTCCTTTGTTTTTAACGTGACTCTTGCTTATTTCTGTAAAAAAGACCACTTGTCCCTAACAATATCTTCCAAACAATTCAAATAATCTTTTTCTTCCATATTGTTTAGTAGTTGAAATGATTTACAACACAAAGGTAATGTTTTTTTTAAAATATTGAGAGTTTACATTAATATGTATTAACTTTGCAGATATAAGTAAACCTCAAATTTCTTTTTTTTTAATACTAATCGGGTTATGAAGAAATTGTTATTGATGATTGCCTTAGTCATGGCAACAGTATGCGCAAATGCACAGATAATGCGTTTAGACGAACTTGAGAAATATGCCAAAGAGAAGTATGGTGGGGAATGGACAGAGGATGGCGAGATGGAGTGGACAGAAGCCGCAGAAAAGATCTCAAAGAATGTTGAGCTCGACAAAAACAAAGCCATGACCTTCGTTCAGATAATACCTTGTAATGGGCAGACGGCAAAGCAGCTTTACATAAACCTTAACTACTGGTTTACCGCTACTTTCAACGATGCCAACTCGGTAATAAAGCTAAACGACAAAGAAAGCGGCGTCATCATTGCCTCGGGCTATATGGCAAACATTGCGGAGCATGTTGGGGGCATGAACTCTTACAACGTAAGCATAAGACCCGTTATAAGAGTGGACATCAAAGAAGGTAAGATAAGGGTAACTTACTCTATAGACCATTACGACGTTACGATGCTTGAAGGAGGCGGCATCATGGGAGCTCTCACTGGAACTATACCTGCAAGGATAGAACAGAAATGGCTGCTCGACCAGAGCTTTCCCTTTGCCAAGAAAGATACGCATCAGGCTAAGATAACATCGAGCAAGGCGTTTGTTATGTCTTACGCTTACTCTAACGTTTTGCTCGACAAGATAGAAGAGGCTGCCAAACACGGCTTAGTGGGTAATGAGAACGACAACTGGTAAAAAACACTGCATATAAAAAAAATTGGTGCTTTTGTTTTCCAATATCAATTAAATTATTATCTTTGCAAGCATATAAAGCTGTAAAAGAAAAAAGGAGCTGAGTAAAAACAATATTATATATATAGTGGAAAGGAAAAATATTTTATCTCTTATGCTCGTTGCCCTTACCATGATGGTAACCTTTAGCGCATGCGAGAAAGACGACTATATAAATGATATAGATGAACGTGCTGTAATAGGCACATGGGCTATAACCTCTGTGGAGCAATACGCCTACCAATGGCAGGATGTAAGCCTTTACTCGAGGTATGGTGGCAGCCTAACTTTCTTTAGCGATGGCTCTTTCATGACAAAAGGCTCTTTAGGCTTCGTTAGAGGCACGTGGGACATAGACCACGGCGTTATAACTACCTTTGTAGGAGGAGATTTTTATAAAGAGTTTTACCTTAGGTATTCAGCTTTGTACGGCGACATCTTAGAGGGTAAGATAAGCATATTTGGCATCTACTACCCCGTAAGTTTTAGAGCAAGGAAAATTAGAAATTGGTAATATAAAAGAATTGTAATTATTAAAAAAATAATAAGTAGAAGGCTGTGAAGCCTAATGGTCAGAATTTAATTGGTTTAATCTTATGATCTCATAAGGTTAGATAAAAAAAAACAAAAAAAGGCTGTGAAGCCTAACAGTTAAGTTTGTACATAGAGTCTCTCTATGTTTTTGGTAAATATAAAAACTTGATTATTTCATGTAGGATCGCTTACACGTGAGTGTAGGCGACTCTTTTTTTCTATTCTTTCTTCTACCCCTTAAAACGATAATAGCTTGTTGCTATAAAACCTCCCTCAAGGAAAGAGATAAGTACGCTTTATGCGTAAGGAAGAAAATTTGTGTTACGCTCTTTCTAAAGGGAGGTAGAGAGTTTTTATTTTTTATCTTTTGCTTTATGGAACTTATACCTTGGGTCGAATACCTGCTTAAGTGTGTTTATCTCAAGATAGTTAGTACCTCCTTCGTGTGTGAGGTAACCTCCTAAGTAAGCTATCTTGTCGTCGAGCTTTATGTATCCTTTCTGTCGTAGCATACGCACGGCAGCCATAAACATGTGTTCGTTATCGGTGTGGTTAGCTAAGTGTACCGGTAAGACACCGTAGCTAAGGTTTAAGAGTCGCTGCACCTTATCGTTATAGCACATAGCCAGCACTGGGTTAGGACCACGGAAAGAGGCAAGGTGGCGCGCAGTGGCTCCTGTGGCACTGTCTGTAATGATACATTTCACACCTACCTGCTCGGTGGCTTCTATAGCACTTTTAGCAAGAAACTCTCTTTGGCTCTTGGTGTTGCTCACTGGCACGTCTATGTATCCACGTCGGTGGTTGTCCTGCTCGGCAGTCTCGGCGATGCGTGCCATAGTCTGCACAGCCTCAAGGGGATACTTACCGCTTGCCGTTTCGCCGCTCAGCATGAGTGCGTCTGTGCTGCTATATATGGCGTTAGCAATGTCAGTAACCTCGGCGCGTGTAGGTCGTGGGTTTTCTATCATGGTGTGTAGCATCTGTGTGGCTACGATAACGGGTTTCTGTTTAAGAAGACATTTAGATATTATGTCGCGCTGAATGCCCGGTATCTGCTCTATTGGCACTTCTATGCCAAGGTCGCCTCGTGCTATCATGATGCCATAGGAAGCGTCTATAATCTCGTCGATGTTATCCACTCCTTCTTGGTTTTCTATCTTTGAGATAATCTTTATCTTAGAGTTGTGTGCATTTAAGATGTCTTGCACGGCGTGTACATCGGCAGCCGAGCGCACGAAGGAATGAGCAATAAAGTCGATATCCTCCTCTATGGCAAGCTCTATGTTAGCTTTGTCTTTCTCTGTGAGGGCAGGCAGCTCTATATGTGCTCCCGGCACATTAACGCTCTTATGCGCACCTAAAAAACCCTCGTTCTGCACCTTAGCTACTACCTTATTGCCTTCGATGCCTGTTATAAGCATGTCGAGAGCACCATCGTCGAAGAGCACATGGTTGCCCACCTTGACATCGGCAGCAAAGTTAGGGTACGACAAGTCTATAACATCGTGGCAGGTATCTTTCTCTGGGCAGCCCATGATGGTTACCTCTTCGCCGGTAAGATACTTAATGGGTGAAGGGCAGCCCGTTGTGCGTACCTCGGGACCTTTGGTATCTATGAGCAGAGCCAGCTTATCCGATACGGCACGGGTGTTGCGTATAATCTTACGTATACCCTCCTTACTGGCGTGGGCAGTATTCATTCTTACTACGTTCATTCCTGCAAAAAACAGCTTACGAAGGAAGTCCACTTCGCAACGACGGTCGCTAATAGAACATACTATCTTTGTTTGTTTCATATCGTGAAAATATTATTTTATTATTTAGAAATTGCCGAAAATATTATATATAATAATGTATTACATAGCAGTATCGCCACCAAAACAATAACGAAGACTATGATAACCTTTAATCTCAACGACCTTTTTTCAGGCTTTCCTATAATAAGTGGCTCTTGGAAGGTGCCTAAATTATCTACTAAAGGCTGCACGGGTGCCTCTTGAAAGGCTTGCCCCCCTGCCCACTTACGGGCATCTACTTCGCCCGCAAAGCTAGATGGCGTTACCACTATAAGCTCCTTAGCACAGTAAGGACACTTACACCTTGTCTTAGAGCCTTTGTCTAAGGAAAGGGTAAAATTTCTGCCGCATTGCTTGCAAACTACCTCATATTGCATCTTAGCTCACTCTTATATTAACCTTTTACCTTACATCGTCTATAAGCACCTCGCCATGGTCTATAACCACCTTTACGTGCCTAAACTCCGTCTGCCCTCCCTCAGACAGGCGCACCTTGTACCATGTGTCGTTAATAGGGGTTACCCTAAGGTTGCGTATAAGCTCCTCATCGTTAGGCGAAGAGTTCATCATGCCAAACAGCCCCCACCACATCTGCCATGCATCGCCGTCGTTAGCCACCTCGCCTGAAGAGATGAGCTGCTGGCAATAACGCGTGAGATACTTAGTGTAAAAAGTAGGGTCGCCATAAGGAATGACGGCTTTTTTATAGAAGTCGGCTAAAAACCTGCACACCCTTTGCTGCTGCTCCTGCTTTTGCTGTTCAGCCCTTTTGGCAGCTTCCTGCTGCTCTCGCGCACGGAAAAGGGAGTCTTGATGTGCCTTGCGGCTTTCTTGCAGCTCTTTTATAGCAAGCTCTTCATGTTCTCTCCACTGTAAGAAGGCAAAGCTTCCTGCTCCGAGGACTACTATTATGATGAGCACCACTAAAAGCACCTTTGACGCCTTTAACCCCTGCTTCTTAGCTATGGGCTGCTCTGTGGGCATACTTCCCTGCAAAGGGGCTTCGCGCTGGGCAGGCTGTGCCACAATGGGCAAGCTTACAAAGAGCTCTTGCGAGCAATAAGGGCAGGTGCAATGCATCTCCTTACCGCCCTCGCCATTGATAAGAAAAGACTTTCCGCATTTATTACAAGTTACCTGATACTGCATAGCCTTGCTTTTTCTTGCAAATTTAATGATTTTCTTTCAGATTAGAAAACAAAAAGCACATTCCTTACGCTCTATTTTATCCCCATTCCCCCTCAAAGGGTAACCAGCCCTCTTTCCATAGGTGTTTACCCTTAGGCTTAGGCTCTATGGGTGAAGACACGGTAAGCCCCATGAGTCGAATGGGTCGGGCTTCATAGTCGGTCTGGTGAAGGAGGTGTTTGGCAAGTGGTAGAATGTCGTCTTTAGAGAGAATGGCAGTCGGCTGGGTAAGGCTACGTGTAACCTGCGTAGTGGCGTCCCACTTTATCTTAAGGGTTAAGGTTCTGCCCTGAAACTGTGTGCGCTCTATGCGGCTGACAAGCTCAAGAATGATGTGATAAAGCTCTATAATAATCTTCGACCCTATATGTATATCCTCTAAAAAGGTTTGCTCACACCCCACCGACTTACGTTCTTTATCTGCCACCACCTCGCGGCTATCCTCTCCGCGAGAGAAGTCGTAATAAGTATTGCCTGCCTTTCCGAAGACCTCTACAAGGTGCGCCCGAGACACTTTGCGTAGCTGCTCCCCTGTGAAGATGCCCATGAAATGCATCTTCTGGGCAGTCTTCTTGCCTACGCCCCAAAACTTTTCCACCTGAAGGCAGTCTATAAAGTCTTGCGCCTTGTCGGGGTGTACGAGGAAGAAGCCATTAGGCTTTCGCACGTCTGAGGCTATCTTTGCTAAAAACTTATTATAGCTAACCCCTGCAGAGGCTGTGAGGTGTGTCTGCTGGAAGATGGCTTGGCGTATCTCTTCGGCTATATCAGTGGCATAGAGCATACCTTTCTTGTTATGGGTAACGTCGAGGAAAGCCTCATCTAAGGATATAGGCTCTACAAGGTCAGTATATTCATGGAAGATGTCGTGTATCTGTGCCGATACGGCTTTATATACCTCCATGCGCGGACTAACAATATGTAGCTCCGGACACAGCCGCTTTGCCTTTGCTATAGGCTGAGCCGAGTGTACCCCATAACGGCGCGCCTCGTAACTGGCTGTAGACACCACACCGCGCGGACCATCAAAGCCCACTGCCACGGGCTTGCCCCTTAAGAAGGCATCGTCTCTCTGCTCTACCGATGCAAAGAACGCGTCCATATCGATATGTATTATCTTACGCCATTTCATCTATATCTTTTCTTTTACAAAAACATCTCTAAAGAGCGAAACATTTCTAAAGAGCGAAAGGTTATAAAATGAGCTTTCTAAGCTCTACGTTCTTCATAGGGGCTATCTCTGTCATAGGCTTTTTATAATATACGCTCTGCACAGCCTTGTTTATTATGCCATGCCCCACGGCAAGCACCTTCTTTTGTGGATATTGCTGCCTTACCCAAGAAAGGAAAGCGGAAGCCCTTAGCTTTAAAGCCTCAAGAGACTCTATATCTTTAGGCCAAAGGTCGGGATCGCTGAGATGAGCTAAAGAGGGTATATACATAGAGGTAAAGCTGCCCCAGTCTCTTTCGCGAAGTAAGGCAGTGGTAACTACTCGCTGCTCACCGCATGCTGCTGCAATAATCTTGCAGGTGTGCAAGCTTCTAAGCAAGTCGCTCGAAAGGAAGACGTCTATATGCTCAGAGGCTATGCTTTGAGCCATCTCTAATGCTTGCGAGATGCCTTTTTCGTTAAGCTGTCCCTGCGTTTGTCCCTGCATGATGTGTGAGGCATTGTCGAAAGTTTCGCCATGCCTAAGGAGGTATAACACTGTAGACATATAATATTGTTTTTTACAAAAGTACAAAAATATTTATGTTAAAATCCTTTGTGATAAATAATATTTTGTATTTTTGCACATTATGAAGGTATCTTATATTTCGGCTATCAGAGCCATTGCCGTGCTTGTTATCGGCATACTGCTTATAACTTATCGTGAGCAAATGATGACATGGTTAACCATAACCATAGGAGTGTTGTTTTTTATCTCTGGTCTTATCTCGTGCCTAAGCTTTTATCATGCCAAGGATAAAGAGAGGCGCATAGACGTAGAGGGAGTAGTTAAGCAAAAAGCCTCATGGAAAGCATCGGTACCGCTAACCGCCTTTGGGAGTATGTGTATAGGCTTAGCCTTAGCCCTAATGCCTAACACCTTTATAAAGTGGATATCCTACATATTAGCAGTGCTATTGCTCATAGGTGCCATTAACCAGTTTATAAACATATCCACCACACGCCGCTATGGCCACGTGCCCTTCTTTTACTGGCTCTTTCCTACGGTTACATTGGTAGTGGCTGGCTTTTTACTTTTCAAGCCCATCACAGCGGCAGCTCTGCCCCTTATGATAATAGGGTATTTGGCTGTGTTCTATGGCATTATAGAGATAGTAATCTTGCTTCGCAGTCTGCGTGTAAAGCGCGTCTTTGAAAGCCAAAACCCCACTTATACTGCCACTCCTATAGAAGACGACATACAAGACGTAGAGGCAGAAGAGGTGGAATAAGCTACGAGGAAAGAAATGTTTTTTTTTGAATAAAACAGATATTTCGTTTCTGTGTTATCTTTTTTTTCTATATATTTGCACTAAATAAAAATTTAAATCAAGCCTATTATGAATTGCAAAGAGTTGATGAACCGTGCAGCGGACAACATCAGAATCTTATCAGTATCAATGGTAGAGAAAGCTAACTCTGGGCACCCAGGAGGTGCTATGGGTGGTGCCGACTTTATCAATGTGCTCTTCTCGGAATTTCTTGTCTACGATCCCGACCAGCCATTATGGGCAGGTAGAGATCGTTTTTATTTAGACCCTGGTCATATGTCGCCAATGCTTTACTCTGCCCTTACCCTACAAGGCAAGTTTACCATTGACGATATTAAAAACTTTCGTCAATGGGGTTCTGTTACTCCGGGACACCCAGAGCGCGACTTAATGCATGGGATAGAAAACTCTTCTGGCCCTCTTGGTCAGGGTCATGCCTATGCTGCCGGTGCCGCTGTGGCAGAAAAGTTTTTAGAAGCACGTCTTTCAAAGGCTATGATGCAGCATAAGATATATACCTACATCTCTGACGGTGGTATACAGGAGGGTATAAGCTCTGAAGTAGGCAGGCTTGCAGGCAACCTTGGGCTAAACAACCTTATAATGTTCTACGACGCTAACGACGTGCAGCTATCTACGGCTTGCGGTGCAGTGTCGTGCGAAGATACAGCAATGCGTTACAGGTCATGGAACTGGAACGTAATAACCATCGACGGTAACGATGTGCAAGAGATACGGCAGGCTCTCACTAATGCTATTAACGAGCCAGAACGCCCCACACTGATAATTGGCAATACCATAATGGCTAAGGGAGGCATTAAGGCAGACGGCACAAGCTATGAGGGAAGTGTGAAGACACATGGAGCCCCCTTGGGTGGCGAAGCATACCTTAACACGGTAAAACACTTAGGTGGTAACCCCGAAGATGCTTTCCAGATATTCCCAGAGGTGAAAAAGCTATACGACGATCGCAAGGAAGAGCTGCGCCGCATAGTAGCCTTACGTCATAAGCAGGAGGAAGAATGGCGGAAACAAAACCCAGAGCTATCGGCACAGATGGACGAGTGGTTCTCTAAGAAAGCCCCTAAGATAGACTGGAGCTCTTTAGAGCAAAAGCGCGACATTCCTACCCGAAACGCATCGGCAGCTTGCCTTGGGATACTTGCCCAGCAAGTGCCTAACATGATAGTAGCCTCTGCCGATCTTAGCAACTCTGACAAGACAGATGGGTTCCTTAACAAAACCCACTCCCTTGTAAAAGGCGATTTCAGTGGTGCTTTCTTCCAAGCAGGAGTATCGGAGCTTGCTATGGGCTGTATGTGTATAGGAATGATGCTTCACGGTGGTGTGATATCGGCAATGGGTACTTTCTTTGTTTTCTCAGACTATATGAAGCCCGCAGTGCGTATGGCAGCCTTAATGCAAGTAGCAGTAAAGTTTGTGTGGAGTCATGATGCCTTCCGCGTTGGCGAAGATGGTCCTACACATGAGCCTGTGGAGCAGGAAGCACAAATACGCCTTATGGAAAAGCTTCAGAACCACAAGGGCAAAGACAGCCTTAGGGTGTTCCGTCCTGAGGATAGCGACGCTACCACCGTATGCTGGCAAATGGCTATGGAGAACATGGAAACGCCTACAGCCCTGATCTTCTCACGACAAAATGTTAAGAGCTTGCCACAAGGTAACAACTATGACGATGTGCGCAAAGGAGCTTATATAGTGAAAGGATCTGATGAAAAGTTTGATGTTATACTCTTGGCAAATGGCTCTGAAGTATCTACCCTTGTAGATGCTGCCACCCTGCTACGCAAGGAAGGCTATAAGGTGCGTGTAGTAAGCGTTCCTTCAGAAGGGCTTTTCCGTAGACAAAGCAAGGAGTATCAGCAAGAGGTGTTACCTTCTGATGCTAAAATATTTGGTCTCACGGCAGGCTTACCAGTAACCTTAGAGGCATTAGTAGGCGCACAAGGAAAGGTATATGGACTAAAGAGCTTTGGCTTTTCGGCACCATTTAAAGTGCTTGAAGAGAAACTTGGATTCACCCCTGACAATATCTTTAAAGAAGTGAAAAAATATATTTCTAAATAATATTTTTATAAACCTGAGCTTTTCTTTTTAAGACAGACTAACCTCTAACCTTTTAAAGAAAGCTCATAATACCTAACAGCTTATGGAAATAAAGACTATCGGAGTAGCTTGCGACCATGCAGGTTTCCCATTGAAGGAGTTTGTTATTCAGTATTTAGAAGAACATAAATATGCTTATAAAGACTTTGGTTGCAACAGCGACCTAAGCTGCGACTATCCCGACTACGCACACCCACTGGCAGAAGCATTAGAGAAAGGCGAGGTTTACCCAGCCATTGCTATCTGCGGTAGCGGCGAAGGTATGGCTATCACTATGAATAAGCATCAGGGTGTCCGCGCTGGCTTAGCTTGGAACAAAGACATAGCAGAACTTATACGACAGCATAATGATGCTAATGCCATAGTATTACCTGGCCGCTTTATAGATAATAAAACTGCCGAAAAGATACTTGATGCTTTCTTAAAAGCTACCTTCGAGGGTGGTAGGCATCTAAGAAGAGTAGAAAAAATAGCTATCAGATAAAATTTTCCTTTTCCTATAGCTACTATGTTTCCTAGTAGCTATAGGGAAACTAGGAAAACTAGTATTACTAGTATTACTAGTAACACTAGTATAACTAGTACTACTAGGACTACTAGGACCACTAGGACTACTAGTCCCCCCAGCCCCCCACTACTAACCCTTTTTCTCTTTCAAAAGCTCTTTTAGCCTTTTTATTTCTTCCTTTAAAGCAGCATTTTCGCTTTTTAGAGCTTTCATCTGGCTATCTATCTTTTGTCTATAGCCTGTGCGGGCAGCATACATACGCTCTTTAAGCCCTCCTTGCTCTATAAAACGCTTCTGAAGGTAATCTAAATAACTACACATCATCTTATCTGTGATATGACACACCGAAAGAGCTATGTTACAAAACTCTTCATCTGTACACTTCTCAACGATAGGAGCATAGTCAGCATAAGCGTTATGCAAACGACAAAAACTTAAAAGAGCATCATAGCGTGGGTGAGCAGAACCCCATGTAACAAGCCTACGTGTGTTAAGATAGTCTTCATAGTCTTGACGCAGCTCTTGCAAGCTGCTACGAGCCACATTCAAAAGGCGAAGTTCCATCTCTGTAGAAGTCTTGCCGTCTTCAGAACCCTCTACAATGTTCTGTTTGCCAGAGCGAGCAGCTTGCACCATCTGGTCTACAGTACGGTCGCCATAAGGAGGAAGAAATCGCTTACAAAACACAAAAGTCATCTGATAGAGTGTGTCCGCCTTCTGATAAAAACGTAGCTTCTTCCAGTCTATACCATCATAAAACACCTTCTGCCTGTTATTGTCTGCTTCCATATAGAGTTCCCCCACCTCTTTTGTTTTTTGTTATACCACTCCTAAAAAGTGTATAGCCCAATAGCCCATACCAAGCATTATAAGTCCTACTATAAGACGAAAGATACACCCTGTTATCTTCTTTATTAAGATAATGCCTACCACTAAGGCTATAATTAAGGCAATAAAAGTTTCTATACTTTCCATAATCTAACAATATAGAGAAAGACCTCTTTACTTTAACAAATGACGGAATAATGGCGGGATAGGTGTTTCAAACTCCATGCGCTCATGTGTTACCGGGTGATAAAAACAAAGCATAAAAGCATGAAGACAAAGCCTTCCTATAGGATCGTCGCCGTTACCATACTTTGTATCGCCACACACAGGATAGCCCATATCGGCAGCATGCACACGAATCTGATTCTTACGACCCGTCTCTAACTTAAACTCCACTAAAGAATAGCTTGCCGTTGTGTCTATAGTAAAAAAATGGGTTACGGCATACTTTCCACCATTATCCACTGCACTGCTATAAGTAACATACGACTTGTTGTCTTTTAACCAGTTTGCCACCGTACCCTGCTGCTGCATCAGCTCACCACTCAACACAGCTACATAACGGCGGTCGTACACTATGTTGTGCCAATCGTGCTCTAAAAGCTGCTCGGTCTGCATATCCTTAGCATAAACCATCAGTCCCGATGTATCACGATCTAAACGATGCACCACATGAGCCCTGCAATGCTGCTTGCTCTTTTGAAAATAATCGTCTAAAACACTCTTAACATTCAAAGACGAATGGCCTGCTGCCATAGACAAAATACCTACATTCTTTTCTATTACTACAAGATACTTATCCTCATAGACCAGCTTTACATACCTGCTTTTAAACTGATCGTTCTTCTTGCTCTTGCTAATAGATATTTTGTCGCCAGCCTTGAGCTGATAATCGTACTGGGTAACAATCTTACCATTTACCTTAATGCCTCGATGCTTAAGTGTAGACTTTATCTTTGTCTTTGTCCTTCCACCATTAGCTTCCAACCATTCTAACAAGCCCATGGGGGCTTTTACCATCAGATGGTCGTATTTATCTTGCATATATGTTTTTACCTGCTTTACCATAATGCAAAGGTAAGGAAAAAGAAACAAATGATAATAAAAAGAAAAACAAAAGAAACATATCTCCCCCTTACTATAGCAAAAGGTGATGCTTTAATCACTAAAGCATCACCCTTCTGTAATCAACAATTATCAGAGAGAACTTTAAAAAACTTTTGTTGATTATAACGTGTGTGTGTTTATAATTTTATACTAACACCAGCATACCATGTAGCACCATAAACAGGAGCATACATAAAGGCTGCATCATCAAGGTGTTTTTCATCCTGAATGTAGCTAAAGATATTCTTACCACCTGCATAGATAGTGAATACACCTAAACGCTTGGAAGCGCGGCAATTAACTAAAACAAATGGTGAGATGGTCTTTATCTTAGAGTTCTTAGCAACTTCGTACTTAACAGCAAAACGAGGATTGAACGTTGTAGCAGAGAAAGAAGTTGAAGGGAAAGCACTATTTTGCTTTTCAAAAGATTTATCAGATAGATCCTTGTCTATATCATACTTCTCACCAGAAGAGTGGCTGTCTAAACGCAGACCAGGCACTACGGTAAGTTTTGGTGTTATGTTCCATTCGTCTTGTACAAACAATCCCCACTCATTAACGTGCTTCTTACTTGTAGAGAAATATTCCTTACCATAAAGAGGGGCCTGCTTAGAGTCCTCATCAGAAACAATGTAAAGACCCGTCTCATGCAAGCGAGTAAAGTATCCTTGCACACCTCCTAATCTCCATACGATCGACATTGTTAGTAGAAAGCTGCTGCAAACCATACACACCAGCCAAACCAGAATATATAGGCTCACCATCTAACAACACCTGTGTATGCTCTGCACCTAAACCCTGCATCGCACCTCAGAGAAGTTGCAGAACTGGCATTGCTGCTCTACCCTAATGCCCAGTAAGCCCTCTAAAGCATCGTAAAGGTTTTGAGCCATTGCTGCTATAGATAATAATGATGAGAAAATAAAAAGAAAAAATCTACTCATAACTTTAATTATTAAAAATTTTATAACCTATTTGATATCTTTTCTTAACATGCAAAGGTAAAATGTTATTTTCCACATCACAATACTTAAATCTTGGTAAAAAACACATTTACATAAAGGCATATTTATACCTAATTATAAGTATATAAATATATAAAAAAAAAGCACTGTTAAATGTTGACTGATATAATATTTATAACTATCTTTGCTGCTACTAAAGTATAATTTTGTATAACAAACTATTATGAAATCTGACATTGAAATTGCACGCTCATGTAAGCTGCATCGTATCGAGGAGGTAGCCTCTTCGATAGGTATTGATAACGACAGTATAGAGCAATATGGTAAGCACATTGCAAAGGTAAAGCTCGATGTTATTGATGAAAAGAAAGTGGCTAAGAGCCATTTGGTGTTAGTAAGTTCCATCTCGCCTACTAAGGCAGGAATAGGCAAAACAACGGTAAGCATTGGGCTTTCGATGGCTCTGAACAGTATGGGGAAGAAGTCGGTCTTGGCTTTACGCGAGCCCAGCCTTGGCCCATGCTTTGGCATGAAGGGAGGAGCTGCTGGAGGTGGCTACTCACAGGTAGTGCCTATGGAGAAGATTAACCTCCACTTTACTGGCGACTTCCATGCCATTACAAGTGCTAACAACACCATTGCGGCATTACTCGACAACTACATCTTTCAACGTCGTAAAGAGGGATTCCGCCTAAAACAGATATTATGGCGTAGGGTCATTGACGTTAATGACAGGAGCTTGCGCAGCATTGTCTCGGGCTTGGGAAGCTCTGTAGATGGCATTCCTGAACAGACAGGGTTCGACATTACACCTGCAAGCGAAATAATGGCAGCCCTATGTTTAGCAGACAGTTTGGACGACTTGCGACGCCGTATAGAAAACATCGTCTTAGGCATTACCTTCGATGACAAACCCTTTACAGTGAAGCAGCTCGGAGTAGCCGGAGCTATAACAGTGTTACTGCTCGATGCCATCAAGCCTAACCTTGTGCAGACCTTAGAGGGTACGGCTGCTTTTATACATGGTGGTCCCTTTGCTAACATTGCACATGGCTGCAACAGCGTTTTAGCTACTAAGATGGCAATGACGGTGAGCGATTATGCTATCACAGAAGCAGGCTTTGGTGCTGACCTCGGAGCGGAGAAGTTTATGGACATTAAGTGTAGAAAGGCAGGTCTTCACCCCTCGGCAACAGTGCTTGTAGCTACTCTTCGTGGACTACGACTACATGGAGGCATAAAAGAGGGAGCTACACCTCAAGAGGCTACACAAGCTATGATAAAAGGGTTTGAAAACCTCGATAAGCATGTAAAGAATATGCAAGCCTTTGGTCAGCCCGTAATAGTAACCCTTAACCGCTATGGCGACGACTCTCAGGAAGACATATCCCTCTTAGCCGAGCATTGTAAGGAGTTAGGCGTGGGCTTTGCTGCCAACGACGTGTTTGCCAAAGGTGGCAATGGAGCTAAGGAGCTTGCACAAGTACTTGTAGACACCATAGAAAGACAAGGGGCTAAGAAGGTAAACTTTGTATATGACGACAACGATACCATTACCGAAAAGATAGAAAAGGTATGTAAAAACATATATGGTGCTAAGGCTATAGTTATGGGAAAGAACGCCAAAAAGAAGCTCGAGCGCATCAAGTCGTGGGGCATGGAGAGCCTACCTGTGTGCATAGCAAAGACACAATACTCCTTTAGCGAAGACCCTACACGCTATGGCGTGGCAAAAGACTTTGAAATAAACATACGCGACCTTGTTATAAACGGCGCTTCTGAAATGATTGTTGCCATAGCAGGAGATATTATGCGAATGCCGGGATTGCCTAAAGTGCCACAAGCACAGCACATAGACCTTATTAACGGCGAGATAGAAGGATTAGCCTGAAAAGAAAGAAAACTTTCTTAAATAAAGAAAAGTATAATAAAAACCCCCTTTTTAAAAGAAGTGCCTTACCTTATATATATATGGTAACCTTCTCTTAAAAAGGGGATTTCCTTTTTCCCGTCTTTCTTAGTATTATTTCACCACTACCGTTATTTTACCTGTTCTGCCTTCGCTGTCATTTATAGTTACAGTAGTAGTCCCTTGCTTAACGGCTGTTAGCGTTATGCTCGAATCCCATATATCTACCTTTACTATTTCAGTATCATAGTTAGATGCATGATAAGGGAACTTGCCCGACTGCACATTTAACGACTCTTTTGCCTTCGCGCTGCCCATTGTTAGCTCTACCTTAGACTTGCTTAACCTCAAGGGCTGAAGCTTAGGCTTACCATTATCTACCACTACAGTAACCCTTGCCTCGCTTTTATTCTTATCGGTTACTATAATTTCTGTTTTACCATCTTTAAGACCTGTAACAGCAAACGATTTTTTATCTTCAAGTAATTTTGTTTGAGCTACTTCCTTATCTACAACATTTATATCGTAAGGAGCTTCACCGTTTTCTATAGTTACATTTACAGTTTCCATAGATTTCAGCTTTAACGATACTCGGTTTAGCATCATCGGCTTCTTCTTTTCAGGTTCCTGATTGCCTTCAGGCTTTTTCTTCTCTGGTTCCTGATTGCCTTCAGGCTTTTTCTTTTCTGGTTCTTGACTGCCTTCAGGTTTTTTCTTTTCTGGTTCTTGACTACCTTCAGGTTTCTTCTTCTCTGGTTCCTGCTGCTCTTTGTCGCTTCCCGGAATATTTTCTATTTCCGATTTACCACACGAGGTAAAAAGAATAAAAGACCCGCATAATAGGCTTAAAGCCAACTTTGATAATTTTATTGCTTTCATATTCATTTCCCTCCTTTATTCTACTGTTACCTCTACTACTCCTGTCTTACCTTTCGCATCGGTTACTCTTATTTTGGTTTTGCCTTTATTTAAACCTGTAACAGCAAATTCATTTTTATCATTATAAACTTTTACAGCAGCTTTAGTTCTATCCTCTGGAACTACTGTATAAGGAGCTACACCGTTTCCTATAGTTACATTTTTTGTTACAATTGGTTTCAGCGTTAGCGTAGACGAACTTAATGTCAATTTCTTTGCTGCTTCCTCCTGCTCTTTCTTCTTTCTTGCAGCCTCTTCAGCTTCTTTCTGCTTCTGTCTTCTTGCAGCCTCCTCCTGTTGCTGCTTCTGTCTTCTTGCAGCTTCTTCCTGTTGCTGCTTTCTCTTTAGCTCTTCCTGCTTTCTTCTTGCTGCTTCCTCCTGCTCTTTCTTCTTTCTTGCAGCCTCTTCCTGTTGCTGCTTCTGTCTTCTTGCAGCCTCTTCTTGCTGCTGCTTTCTCTTTGCAGCCTCTTCAGCTTCTTTCTGCTTCTTTGCAGCTTCCTCTTTCTTTCTTTGCTCTTCTTTCTGCTTTTCTAACTGCTTTTGCTTTTCAGCTTCCTCTTGAGCCTTTTTCTTCTCAGCTTCCTCTTGCTGCTTTTTCTTTTCTGCATCAGCCTGCTCCTGCTCTTTCTTTTTCTTCTCTGCATCAGCCTGCTCCTGCTCCTTCTTTTTCTTTTCAGCGTCTGCTTGCTCTTGTTCTTTCTTCTTCTTTTCTGCATCTGCTTGCTCCTGCTCCTTCTTCTTCTTTTCAGCGTCTGCTTGCTCCTGCTCTTTCTTTTTCTTCTCTGCTTCCTGCTGCTCTTGCTGCTGCTTTTGCTCTTTATTTATCATATCTTCTATTTCCGATTTACCACACGAGGTAAAAAGAAGAAAAGATCCACATAATAATAATAATGCTAATTTTGAAAAATTGATTGTCTTCATCTTGTTTAATTTTTTTTTAATTGTATATTAATACTTATATATAGCAAACCCTCTTTTATTGCACAGTAACCTCTATTACTGCTACTTTACCCTCACCATCAGTAACCTCTACCTTAGTGCTTCCTCTTGTAGAACCTGCTATTAATATGCTATCGCTACTAAAACTTACTTGTAAAATCTGTGCCCCAATTATCTTATGCTTATAAGGACCCTTACCGTTAAGGATTCTTACTTCAACAATGTCTTTATAAGGCACTGTTATCTTGTTTTTACCCACCTGTAAAGGGCTTGGATTTTCCTCTATTATTGTTACAAATAATAATTTTTTCCTACCTTTACTATCTTCTACCTTTATATTACCAGAGCCTTTAAATATTCCTTCTACTGTGAAAAAATTATCTTTCCCATAAATTCTTGAAACAACTGGAGTCATGTTATCAGTTACAGTATAAGGAGCATCACCATTTAAGATGTTTACAGTTTTTCTCTCTCTTATTTTCACTGTCAGACTTTCTACACTTAATTTAAGCTCTTCTTGCTTTTCTTGCTGCTTTTTCTTTTCTTCCTCCTCTTTCTTTCTCTTTGCTTCTTCCTCCTGCTCTTTCTTCTTTCTTGCAGCCTCTTCAGCTTCTTGCTGCTTCTTTTCAGCTTCTTCTTTCTTTCTTTGCTCTTCTTTCTGCTGCTCCTGCTCTTTCTTTTTCTTTTCTGCCTCCTGCTGCTCTTGCTCTTTCTTCTTCTTATCTGCTTCCTCTTGAGCTTTCTTCTTCTGAGCTTCTTGCTGCTCTTGCTGTTCTTTGTCGTTGCTTTGGATATTTTCTATTTCCGATTTACCACACGAAGTAAAAAGAAGAAAAGACCCACATAATAGGATTAATACTAACTTTGGTAAATTGATTGCTTTCATTTCACTTATTAATGTTAAAAAAAAATTGATAATAGCTTGTTATATTCCGATAAAAGTTCCCTTTCTCTTTACTTAGGGAGCTTGCTTGCAGCACACTTCTGCGGAACCTCTAAATCTAATTGCGGCGCAAAAGTAGCTATTTTGTTTTTATTACAACAATGATTAAATATTTATTCTTTTTTATTTAGTTTTTTGCACACTTTTAACCCTTTTGTGTACAAAAACCGAAATAACGACTACTATAAGCGGGTTTTTTACCAAAAACAGCACTCTGTTATGCTAAAAAACCTTTTATTCTCAAGACATCACACAGCCCCTACCAGCTGCTCTATGCTATCTTTGGAGAATACTTTTCTAACACGTTTATCATATCTTTGCCAAGCAAAGAGCTTAAATCCTTAGCAGTGTTATATACACAAACATCACCTGCTAAGCCACACACATCTATCTTATCTATCTTTAATGCCATTATAAGCCTACTTAAAACAGCAGCGCCCCTCACGTTTCGCATTATAGAATATTCGTCCCTCTCTATGCTATCGCCCTTATATAACAATGTAAAGCCACCGCGCACCTCGTTAAGAGCCTCGAGTATAGGCTCATAAAGGGCAGCACCTACAGAATGTTGCACACAGTGTCTTGGCCACTCACCACCCTCAGGCTTAAAGGAAGAATGATGATAAGGGTGCCAGTCGGCTGTTACTACGCGCAAGACATAGCTATCCTCTTGCTCACGGATATAGCTCGCAAGACTATTCATAGCCTCTACAGCACCGGGAACGGGTAACGACCCTGACACAAAATCTACCTGAGGATCTACCACTAACAACATCTTTCTCATATCCTTCTACCTACTAAAGCTTTTACTCCTTTATATATAACACTACCCATCGCGCTTTTCATTCCACCTTCTCTACCTTAGGCACACTAATATCTGGCACTACCATGTCAGCCTTAGACGCCGACTGCTGTGAAGGCTTTACCTCGCCCTTATCCTCATCAGGCACGCTCGGTACGATAAGATCTTGCGCATGCTCGCCCTCTTCCTGCTTCCTTATAGCTTCCTCGCGCTTAGCTTTCTCTACACGCCTTTCCACCTGCTGCTTTATCTTTATAGTGTCGGCATCGGTAACATCGGCTTTCCTTACAGGCTTAGCTATACCTATAATGTCGCCACTGGTATTAACAACATATTTCCTGGGAGGCATCTTAGGACGTGTTTCCATAAGATAACCCAGCAAAACTGCACCTAAGGCTAACGACAAAGCACAAGTAGAAACTACATACTTATACGAGGGGCGGGGCTTGTTACTTTTCTTTTCCACTGCTTTATATATATCTCTCTATTCTGTTATCTGTACACAATAAGGTAATGGCTGATGAAGGGTGAGAAAGGTAAAGGTAGGCTCGCCGTCTAAAGTGCAAACCATAGGACCTGCACCACTCTTTACACCACTGCCCATATCATAGCCCAACGCCTTTACCTCAGAAGCAAGCTCTTTAAAGACTGCCTTGTTAAACACATATATATATAGGGCAGAGCCGTCTACTGAAAACATAACATAAGAGGAAGTACCCTTAGAAAACCTTGTGGGAAGAAAACTTGCCGTAAGGTCCATATTACGCACATAGTTATAACACTTACCATAACTATCAGAAGAAACACCCTTATATACATAGCCCAACTTTAGCAAGCTACCTCTTACAGCCACACTGCTTTTCTGCTTAAAGATACGCGCTGCCTCACGCATAGATACTACACCACTTTGAGCTGACAACAACATACTTACAAAAGCACTAAAGACAAAGAGCACTATTCTTTTCATATCTTAAAAATAAAATATTTCTTATTAACCTTTTCTCTTAAATGCAAATATAAAAATTATTTTCCACTACTACAAAAAAAAACACATTAAAAAAGGCGCATATACAAGCCTTTAGCTTTATATGCACCTTTAAAAAAAAAGAAATATCTAAACTGCCTCTTCTTAGTTACCTACCAAAAGGAAATTCCACAGCTTTGGCACTTAATACCACTACATTACCTGTATTATTTTTCTCGGTAAACGTTAGCACTGTAGGCTTTTTAACATTATCTGCTGTGATAACCCATTCCTTAGTAAGTAGTTTAGGCATAGGCTTATCACCTACTTGTTCTATAGTACCTGCAAAGATATATGGCATAAACATATAAAATGTGTTCTTAAAATACCACTTACCATTACCATCACCGTCGTTAGCATAGGTGAGCTTAATGCCATCTTTACCTACATACTCATAGTCCATATACATAAAGCCACCATACTTACCTGATCTGAAGCAAATAGCAAACTTATTATTCTTAGAATCTCTCGTAACACCAATAAATTTTAATGCTTCACCACCTAAATCGGCTTTCGACCTTGGTAACAAGCTTGCAAACTTCTGAGGTAAGCCACCACACTTTGAAGGGTCTATATACCACTCGCCCTCTGTAAACTGCTCGTTTAAAGGCAATACAAACTGCTTTAAGGTAACTCCCTTATCCTTAAGCTCGGCATACTCGCCTTCGCTGTTTTCAGGATATTTAAAGCCTGTAAGCACCTTACCATTAACGGTGTAAGGCTTGTAGAAGTGTATGCCGTCGGGCTTAACGATGTAAGGCATTAATACGTCTTTATGATTACCGTCCTGAGTCTTCTCAACAAGGGTTATGGTATGATTTAAGCTCTTTGCACGCTGCGTATCTTTACCTGCAGCATATTCATACCATTCGGTTATCATATCATCAGCTACCTTATGCACTTGGGTAAGATAGTCTTTCCAAGAAGTCTTCTCGTCCATGCGCACCATAACTACCTTTACTTCGTGCTTCTTACCAGCAAGGAAGATGCTGTCTGGGGTTACGCGCATTACACGATACTCCACCTCACCAAGCATTCCGTCGTTATCAGGAACAGGTGCAGAAAACTTATGGAACACCTTATTATAAGTATCGAACGACAAAAGCACACCCTTGCTCTGTGTTACAACGTAATGGGAAGTGGCACTCTCCTCTACGCTCTCCTCGAGCTCGCTTGAGGCAGTAACCTTATTATCCTCACCAAACTTTAACAACACGTTATATCCACCAAGAGCACTCTTACCAAAGAACTCCAGACACCAGCCGTTTTTAGCTGAAGTAAGCACGTCTTTAGTGTGTTTTATCTCTTCATTAATACGCTCGGTTGCCGACTTACCGAAAACATTATCCTCCTCGTTCTTACAAGAAGAGGTAACAGCAAGAAACGCTACAAGCGCAAAGCCTAAACTATATAATTTTTTCATATTACTTATCCTCCCTATCTTTATGGTAATTTGGTTAAATCCATCGTCTCTGCTTCTTTCGACTTTCTTAACACTGCCTCACGTATCTTGTCAAGGTCTAAGCCCCAGCTATCCTTTAGATAAGAACGGATAATATTGAGCTTCTTTAGTATAGCCTCCTTACCAGAAGCATCTACTACAGGCAACTTCTCATATTCAAACACTGGAATCTTATAATAAGCATAAACAGGCTTGCCATTCTCATCGTAAACAGGTTTACCTGCTTCGTTCTTCTCATATTCCAAATCGCCTTCGGTAGGCTCTGTGATAAGCTTAGGTTCGCCACTCTTGTCGAAATAAGCAGCCACTACCTTGCCGTTCATATATCCGTACACTACCTTGCCCTGGTCCTTGTATACAGGTATCTTATTGCCACTTTCTGTCTCAAAGTATTTATAGCTGCCGTCAGGGTTTTTCTCGTAAATGATATTACCCTTAGCATCTCTTGCAGGAATAAGATCTCCTGTGTTTTTATCGGTAGCATAAATCTTATTACCCTTTTCGTCCTTAGCATATACAAAGTTGCCATCCTTATCGCGCTGATAAACAGGGTTATTAGCTTCGTCCCTCTTAACCACTACACCATGATTAAGAACGTCTTGCCATGCCTTTTCGGTAAGGGTAACGTAGGTAGAGTATATCTCGGCAATATCCTCTCGAGGCTCCATAGAAGCATATCCGGTAACGAAACCTTCTTTAGGAGAGTCCTCGTCCTTTACGTTTACCCAGTCTTGATTATGATACTTACCGGCAGAAATGGTCTGAAAGTCGGTAGAGTAATTCTTAGTCTGGTTAAGAATATGCATAAACTCATGATGCATGGTGTGGAAATACCAGAAGTTAAGGTCGAGCGGAGTACGTTCTTTAGGCTCGTAATGGTTGTCCTGATTAATGTAAACCTTCTTAGGATCGAGCTCGTTTACACGATACAGCGTTACCATAATACCACCCTCGGCAGTACCTAAGGTAATAGAGCCGTTCTCTTTTACCTGTGGCGAACCTATGAGATGGAACTCGCGGAAACACTTCTGCTTAAGGAAATCCTTTCCTGCTACCTCTTCATAAGCGTCCATCCATACCTTCTTTATTAAGATGGCAAGAGCCTTCGACTTCTCTTCATCGGCTGGCACAACGTTATACACAGAGTGTGCTAACTTGTCTACATATCTATAATTAAACCTAATGTTATAAGGCTCTGTATAGTTTTTTTGCAACCATTGTCCAAACTCGGAACTATCCACATCCGTGTCGGTAGTAACTACCGACTGTTCGCTAAGAGTTTCCTCACTACAAGCACATGTAAGTGATAAGAGACCTGCGAATAATAATATCTTTGGAAATTTCATAATTTATCTTATCTTAATATGTAACTAAATTATCTTGGATTAGCTTCCAATGCTCCCGTAGTAGCTTTTAGAACGTCTTCAGGAAGCTGAAGAGCCAAACGCTTATCACCAGCCTTAATAACTATAGGGTCCTCACCGTCGCGCTTGTGGGTGTACTCTATGCCGTAACGCTTCAAGTCCATAAAGCGAAGACCTGTCTTCCATGTTTCTATACGGCGCATGTGTAGCACGAGCTGTATGAAGCTTGTTTGCTTACCAGCCTCTACGGTAAAGCCTTGTGGGTTTAAGTGCTTCTTTAAGTTGCGCTCAAGAGGTGTTTCTGGTGTAACAGCCGATTCTGGAAGTTTATCCATAAACTCCACTACGCTCTCCTCTGTAAGCACAGGACGCTTTATTAAAGCACTACCCCCTAACACCTTTGCCGACTCGGCACAGTGGGCACCTATCCAATAGTTCATATCACGCACAGCAGCAGCATAGTCTTTTTTCATTATCTCTGCCTCTGCACGCACTAATAACGTTTCGTCGGTAGAGAATGCTACGTTTACTATATGAGGAAAACCTGTCTGGTTAATCTTATCAGTTACCTCAAAGATTTCCTGCATCTTAGGGAAATTAGTGTTTGGTGCAGCACCAAAGATTCTTCTCGACTCGTAAAGAGTACTTTTCTGGTCGTTAGGCATTTTACCTTCTTCCCAAGGAGCTAAAGCCCAGAAAGTTTCATATTTTAATATTTCCAAGTTATGAGCATAGCGATCGTAAAGGGATATACGTCCCATGAAAGAGTAAGCCGTCTGAAGCATGAGGTTAGCCTTCTCGCCAGAGTTGATATACATATTAGATATATCCTTAAGACCTGCTAAGCTTTTATAATTGTCCATCTGTCGTAGTGATGCAGAAGGGTCTACACCAATAGCCTCTGTGGCGTACTTTATAGCTTTATCATAATTGCCATAGTAAAGGTTAAACCGAGCAGCAAAAGCGTATGCAGCCTTACGGTTAAAGTGATACTTAGGCACTGCCAGATAGCCATCGTCTACCATAGGCAGAGCAGCCTCTATGTCGGCATTGATGTTTTCGTAAAGCTCTTTTAATGTGCCACGCCTGCTTACCTCCTTATCAGCCACCTTAGGATAAGGCAAGCCAAGATATTTATCTGCCTTTGTAGGATCGTATGCCATACAAAAAGCATTCGATATAGAGAACACGCCATAAGCACGTTCTAACAACGCTTCAGCACGCAAAGCATCTGCCTGCTTGCCCGTTTTATCTTCTAAAGCCTTTAGAGCTTGGTTAGCAGTACCCACAGCCGCATAGGTAGAGTTCCAAAGAAGAGCAGGGTCGTCGTTACCACGACGGTTGTCGTCTTTAAAGCAATACATGTCCTGCATAGCAGGTGTGTAGTTATACGCCTTACCATTATCGGTAACATTGTCAGAACTCATGTACATAAGCATACATGGTAGCTTAGTGCTCAAACCTGTAGTAAGCGTAGACTGTATCTTGTCTAAGCTGTTAAGGTTTGCACGATCGTCAGGAAGCGTATCGAGATAGCTATCGCAAGAGGTAGACAGTGATAGCGTACCTAATGCAAACATACATATTGTTGTTAATTTTGTTATCTTCATAATTGTCTTTCTCCTTTAAAATTTATAATCCAAGACGTAAGGTAAGAGTAAACTGGCGAGCCATAGGCACTGCCACACCACCTACGTTAAAGAACTCAGGATCTTGTCCGTTGAGCTTAGAGTCGGAATAGATCAAGAAGAGGTTTGTAGCCTGAAGCTTTAAGCTTGCAGAGCTTAGCGATACCGCTCTTACCCATGTGCGTGGTAAGTCGTAAGCTAAAGAAATTTCTTTCATACGTATAAAGTCGCCTTTTGCTACACGCTCTGAAGACATATTATAAGCATTGTAAGCTATTCCTAATTTACCATAGTTCTGAAGAGAACGCAAGTCGGCTATAGCAGGAACATTTGTAAAGGCTTCATCACCACCTTTTTCCCAACGGTTAGCAAACTCCTTAGGCATAGCGTCTAAGTCGGAATAATAAGAAGAGAAGGCAGGGTTAAGACGCACCTTATTGCCAAAGGCATAGGTAGCGAAAAGGTTTAAGTGCCAGTTCTTATATGTAAAGGTGTTACCAAGCGAACCTGTTATGGTAGGATCTACCGGGCCTTCATATTTTAGATGTGAAACATCGGTAGACTGGAAGTTGATTTCGCTAACTGTCTTTTCGCCTTTCTCATTTATAAATGTAGGTATACCCTGAGAGTTGAGCCCTTGGAAGTCTAAAGAGAACAGTGAGCGGTAAGCATAGCCCTTCATAGTGAAACCAGAACCAGAGATCATACGCATGATGTTAGCACGGCTGTCAAGATCGGTAACCTTTGTATTGACGTGCGAGAAGACAAAGTCTGTACTCCACTTAAAGTCCTTACCATCTATATTCTTAGAAGATATAGCAAACTCCTCTCCGTGAGATTTCATAGAAGCAATATTCATATATCTTGTTATGCTACCCGATGTACCATTGGTAACCTTAGGACCTATAAGGTCGAAGTTGTTACGCCAATAAATATCGAAGGTAAGGTTAAGACGATTCTTTAAGAAGCCAAGGTCGAAACCTAAGTTAAACTCATGCTTCTTCTCATAAGTAAGGTCAGGGTTAGCAAAGTCTGCCACTTCCAAAGCCGACTCCTTATCTACTGTGAAAGGACGCCAAGGGTTAACGCTCTTAATGATTACCAAAGCATTAGTAACGGCAGGCTTATCTCCTGTAAGCGAGTAAGAAGCCTTTAAGGTAGCGTGAGTGAAGTAATCTTTAAACACCTTATGGAACCAAGGCTCTTCATGAGCATTCCAAGCACCGGAGATGTTCCATGTAGGAAGCCAGCGTGCTTTTCTTGCCTTACCTAAGCGGTTGCTACCCTCGTAACGCACAGTACCGTTAAGGGTGTAACGACCCTTCCAAGAGTAAGTGGCTGTACCAAAGAACGATGCCTCACGGCTGTAACCATTAGCAAGGTAATAGTACACATCGTTTTGCTCTGAAGCCTGCTTAAAGTAGTTATAGTCGTAAGCTCCTAAGAAGCCCATCTCGTACTGCATACCTACACCGTTAAAATAGCTCTGCGAACGGTCGGTAGAGTTTACCTCCATACCTCCAAAGAGGTTTACTATATGATCATCGTTATACACATCGTTATAGCTTACTGTAGCACGAACGTCCCAAGAGTTCATCTTATATTTTGTCTCACGGTAGAAACCACCCTTAGGAAGCACCGAGAAAGGCAAAGAGTTAGGTTTGTCAGGGTCTGTATATAGCCATGGGTTGTTGTTACGTATGGTAGCATCGTCCATAGCACGGAAAGCCTGAGCCATGTTAGAATTTTCCCTTATCTGTGAAGCCTGTGTAGTAGCAGACACCTTATAAGCACCTAAAAGAGCCAGCTCTACAGTGCGTACGGGCTTATATTTCAGCTCTGCCTGGAGCTTTAAGTCCATAACGTCAAAGTCGATAAAGTTATTAGCAAGCTCGTTATGAATGTTAAAAGGAGCATAGTTTCGTGTATAGAACACGTTAGGATCTAACGTTCTGGAGCTGTTTATAGCGTAAGAGTAAGGGTTGATGTCGAAATCTCTACTTACAGTACCTGTTACTGCGTCTACACTCTGGCTTGTTGTGCCGGGAGCTTTCTGCTTACGGTAAGAAGCATTAGAGATCATGTTTAAAGACAACTTCTTGGAAAGGTTTACCAAACCGTTAATACTTGCAGTATAACGATTTACCTTAGATGCCTCCGTCCAGCCCGGATCGTTCATAAAGCTAAAAGAAGTATAGAGCTGTGCCTTCTCATTACCTGTAGACAAACTTATAGAATGGTTTGCCGAGATGGCTGTGCTGAAAAGCTCCTTAAACCAGTCTGTATTACGATACTCTGCTGCTTTTAAGTAATCTGCCCTGTCTTTAGGGGTGTTAGCAAGCAAAAACTTACCCGTCTTAGCATCGTAAGTGTTCATAAGCTGATACATCTTACCATAAACACCACTACTTGAAGCACGGAAGGTACGACTGAAACTAAACAGACCTGCCTTCTCCATCTCACGGTAAACAGACATCTGCTCCTGAGAGTTCATAATGTTAAACGTGCTATAGCTTGGGCGAAGACGCATGGTAAACTCACCCGTATAATTAACACGGGTAGAACCTGCCTTACCCTTCTTTGTAGTAACAACGATCACACCTGCCATGGCACGAGCACCATATATAGAGGTAGCAGAACCGTCTTTCAACACCTGAAAGCTCTCTATGTCGTCTGCATTCAAACCTGCTATGGCAGAAGAGATTAATGTGGCTGCATCACCTGAAGAAAGACGATCGGCATCTACCTCGGTAACGTCCTCCATGATAACACCGTCTACTACCCATAATGGCTTAGAACTACCATAAATAGAAGTAGCACCACGGACACGGATCTTTGGAGCAGTACCAAACGTTCCTGAAACGTTCTGCACACTAACACCTGCTACACGACCCTCTAAAGAACGACTCACGTCGGCTACACCGTCGAGCTTTGACTTTTCGCCTGAAACCTTTGTTGTTGCACCAGTGAAAAGACGCTTATCCATCTTTTGCAAACCTGTTACAACCACCTCCTGAAGATTAGTTTCGTCGCCAGACAAAGTAACCTTCATGCCGTCTTTAGCTATCAAAGTCTTACTCTGCATACCAACATAGCTCACTACTATCTTCTTGCCTGAAGGCACATTAATAGAAAACTTACCGTCAATGTCGGTCTGAGTCCCTGTTTTTGTTCCCTGCACGACAACTGAAGCACCTATTATAGGCTCTCCATCGTCCTGCGATACTACGGTACCCCGTACTAAAGGGGCTTGAGCCAACACTGCACCCACAAAAAAGAACAGTGAGACTAATAATAAAGAAAATCTTTTCTCCATAGAATCTTTTTTAATAATAAAAAATATAATTGTTATAAAAATAAATACTCTCTTAGCCAGTTCCTATTATAAGAAAAAGCCTTTTAATGCCGATAACATACTATAACGGCACTTTTGTAATGTTAATCCGTGATAAAATCATAATGTTATTAAACAATCTGTAACTAATAATTGGGTTAAAAATAATACTTATCCTCCTCTCACATCTGCAAAAGTATGTATTATTTTAATAAAAACAAAATAAAATAGATATTTTTTAGCAAAAATGTTTGATTTTATTTACAAGAATCAAAAAATCGGTATTGTTTCAAGACTATAACTTACATAAAATTTATTATCTTTGCATTATATATAATAGGCTTAACACACCATAACAAACATTAAAATGAAAAGAAAAAAAAAGAAAAACTCCATACGCACCACTTCTATAATAGCTTTCTGGATAGCAATAACAGCTTTATTCTTTATAATATCTAAAAAAACATGGCAACAATATTCTTACCCCACTAAAAGTAGTAGCTGGCCCTTTAAAGACCTTACCTCTGGAGAATATGCTACCTGCTTTGACGGTATAGACATATCAAGGCATCAGGGAAAAATACACTGGCAAGAGATAAAAGACAACACCTCCTTAACCTTCGTCTACGTAAAAGCCACTGAAGGAAGCAGCATAAAAGACCCATACTACAACGAAAACATAAAAAAAGCCAGAAGACAAGGACTGAAAGTGGGATCGTACCATTTCCTTACATCATACACCACCATGGAAAGACAAGCCACTCTCTTCCTTAACACCATAGACACACAATGGCAAGACCTGCTGCCTATGGTAGACATAGAAGAAGACGGCACTAAACAGTGGAAAAGAAATACTATACAAAAAAACCTTGCCAAGTTTATCTCCATTATAAAGAAGAAAACTGGCAAGGCTCCTATCATATACACAAGCGAAAAGTATTACCTTAAAAACCTATACCCAGAATTTAATAAATACCAGCTCTTCATAGCCAATTACACCAAAGAACCCTCCTTGAAAGACGCACAATACGATATATGGCAATCTTCTAAGCACGCAAGAGTGCACGGAATATGGAACTGGACAGACATTAACCACCTGAGAAAAGGCATAACCTTAAAAAAGATATATTGGTAATAACTCTACCTGAACACCTATCTAAGCTCATCTGCAAGATGCTACACCAAGAGTAGTAGCTAAAGCAGTAAGAACAGATATCACTATCTGAAAAATTGTTTTCCAAGTATCTTTCTTCATAGTAACAATATTTTTTCTTTATATTAAACTCACTTTTTTTTTATAACGTCCCGCCATCAGACACTACACCTGCCGAATGGCCACCTTCTGCAGCTTTTGGCTTAAGACCCGGTGCATCTGCACTGTCCTGCTTATAAGTGGAAAGCTCTGACACCTTCCAGCCCAACAGCATGGTTTTGTATCGACTGTTATCACCTGCACGAGCTGTCTCGGGCAAAAAGATGATGCGAGGATTATATATATGAGTGGCTGGCTTAAAGTCTTTAAGCTTTTCTACACCCCTTGAACGGAAACTTGCCTTGAAAGAGCCTAAGCCGTTTATAAGAACACGCTTGCCATCTTTTAAAGCATAGCTCATCTCGGTTACTAACGCACTTATTACTGCTAAGATGTCGCTCTCGGTAACAGTGCAAGTGTTACTTATCCTGCCTGCCAAATACTTAATGTCGGCTAAGCCCTGAATGTGAGCTCGAGCATACCAATAACCCTTTTTCTTACTCTTTTTACGATTGTCTTGATACATTTTAAAGTTAATCATAGTGTTAAATTACCTCTCCAAGAGCAGTAAAGCCCATGGTCTTTTGCGAGGAATAGCTTTTAAAAATTAATAATAATACTTCTCTACACCATAAAAAGAAAGCCTCAAGTGTGCACCCTATATAGCCCTTTAATGGTTTAGACCTTTTTTCTTCTAACGCTATAAAAGCAAAAGAAGATATGTGTTTTTCATAGTAGACCTTTACAGATGCTCCTACACCTTATATATATATATACCACGGAGCAGAACGCAGCCATAACAACCTGTCGTAGAAGAAACGAAACAATAACATCATACGCCTTAGGTTATACTTAGATATTAAAGTTGTGTTTTTATATTTTTATATATTTATCTTTATATATTCTTATATCTTTGCTTGCTTATATCTTTATATTTTTACGCCTTTGTGTTTTTATTCATCAGCACCTTTGCCTTGCCTTACAGCCCTATTACCTCACGGCGGTTTTTATGTCGGCGCGAAAAGCTTACATGAAGCCAATGTTTTGTCTTAGAGTTTAGCGGCTCAAAGATAAGCTGGTCGAAGTCGGTATAGCGCATAATGATGTCGGCATATTTAGCACATTGTGCTGCATCGGACACATATATGTCGGCAGCCTCGCCAAAAACGTGCTGAGAGTCTGGCACACCGTTTACCAGAGCGTTAAGCTCCTTATTGCGGTAACCGCTCGTTATTATTATCCTGCCCACACGCTGGCGCAAAGGCTCCAACACCATTTTGCAAAGATTCCTAAGGTTACGCCTCACATCAGCAGCAGTAACATTAGTGTTTTCTACGTCCTCTGGCTCGTTATTTATACCAAAGCGTATTGCAACGCCAGACTGTAACATCTCACCTAAAGAAAAATGCGGTGATAATTGCTCTAACAAATTCATCGTTTTAGTCGTTTTGTTTAATTTGATTTATATGTTATTTGTCTCTTTAATTTTCTAAAACCCATCACCGTAGACTAATCTCTTTCTATAGTTTTCACACCAGAGAATGAGTACCCCAGAATGAAAGATTTCAGATTAAATATCCCTTGTCGGACAACAATGCAAATATAATACGAGAAGAAAGCGATTGCAAGTTTTTTGCAAATTATTTTTTTCTGGGCTTTCCAAAAATCTTCGTATCTTATTATAAATGAGAATGATACAGCGATGAAAAATTTTCGAAAAATTTCCCTTCTTTTACCTCTACCTCTTTTTTTGGTAAAAAACAGTGTGCAATATATGTTCAATTTTGGCACTTTTAAACGTTAATAAACCTTTCACACATCATTTTTCGCCCCCAAACTCCGCCCCCTTTCCGCTCTTTTTGCAAGCTCTTAGAAAGACGTCAGCCTATCCATTCGCCGCCAAGTCTGCCCCCTTGCCTCTATTCATGCAAACTCTTAGAAGGCGTCAGCCTATCCATTCCGCCGCCAAGCCATGCACCGCCTCTATTGCGGGCAAAGTCAAGAAAAGAAAGAAGAAAAAGAAAAAAAGCGAGAAAGAAAACATCGAAAAACTTAGACTATCATTATCTATCCTATTATAATAGATTTTTTAAGCACTCATAACACACTAACGCACAACCATTAGCACCCACACACCACGACAAAAGGGGAACTTACCACCGACAAACACGTAACCTCACTCCGACAAACACGTAACCTAACCGCGACAAACACGTAGCTTCCTACACCCACACCGCGACAAATAGGGAGATTGACAGCGACAAAAAGGGAAGTAGAACACATAACTTTTACTTTTTCTTTACAAAACTGCACGTTTTTAACGCTTTTTCCTTTTCCTGAAAAACAAAAGACCGCTAAAAAGAACACTTTAAGCAGACAACCATAACTACATAAAACATTATAAGACACACACCTACAGACGTAAGCGACAAAAAGGGAACTTACAGCAGCATCTCATACATCACGTTCTGCGACAAATAAGTAGTTTTTTGAAAATAATTAAACTTTACAGTTTTTTGTCGCACCTCCCTGCCTCCCCGACCCTTTACTACTCCAAAACAGAAAACAAAACATCTCCCCCTAACCACCCCACACAACTTTAGCCGTAGCCTATTCCCTCTCCCCCTTATCCTACACCCTCCTCACTGCAACACATCGCCCTATAACGCCCATTAACCACCAACCTCGCTATACCGTCCCCCACCATTCGCAAAAATAAGGCACACAGGGAGCAGGGACAAAGCAGGCAGGGGAATAAAAAAAAGGTAATGCCCCGAAAAGAAAGACAAGGCGCGCAAAAAGGGAAAATACACCACCGCTGCCCTATCGTTCTATTTATATACAGGAACATGGCAGGCAGAGAGCAGGGATAAGGTAGGCAGAGAGCAGGCACAAGGCAGGCATAATGAAAGCACATGGCAGGCAAGGGGAAAGTTCCCCAAAAGGGAAACACGCAGAAAAAATAAAAAAAGAACTATCCTCCAAAAAACAACCTTTCTAAAACATCAGCTTTTACCCTGTAAAACATCAACTTTTCTGCTGTAAAACATCAACTTTTCTGCTGTAATACATCAACTTTTCTGCCGCAATACATCAACTTTTCTGCCGCAATACATCAACTTTTCTGCTGCCGCCACACAGCTACCTAACAACTTAATATTCAGAACTTTTACACGAGCCATAAAAGTAGGCAACAGCAAAATCACCCCTTTGTGGCGACAAAAAAGGAACTTTCCTGCCTTTTCGCCATTACTTTACTCGTCCTCATACCAGCCTTTTGCCACCATATAATGGGCTGCATACGCTGCTGCCTTCTCCTGTGGTACATCTTTTAGTTTACGGGCAGGAACGCCGCCCCACAGCTCTCCCTGACCTATCTGCGTGCCCTCCAAGACCACAGCACCTGCTGCCACTATACTGCCCTGACCCACTATAGCCCTATCCAGCACCACAGCATTCATACCTATGAGAGCTCCTGAACACACATGAGCACCATGCACTATTGCACCATGCCCTATACTGACATCATCGTCTAACACTGCCACGCAGCCACCACTCTGATGCACACAAGCCACGTCCTGAATATTTACCCTATTGCCTATACGTATGCCATCAACATCGGCACGCAACACAGCACCATACCACACCGACACGTCATCGCCCATAACAACATCGCCCAGCAACGCCGCATTCTCCGCAAAAAAACAATCTTTACCCCAACGAGGACTCTTACCCAACACCTTACGTATTATAGCCATACCAATATTTTTAATTTAAAAAAAAGTCTTTCCACTCTTGCATTCTCACACTGGAAAAAGCATTACACTTCCTGCACAGAAACACAAGAAGAGAAAAGAAAAATGTTTTCTTCACACCTACAAAAATACAAATAATAAAAACTTTATTCCCTTAATTGTAGGCACATTAATTCCGCTAAGCGTGAAACTTTTACATCATGCTCCAATAAAAACCTGTAGAGCGCATCTTGAGACGGTTTTATTTTTTGTACCTCCATATATCGTTGTAGCTTTATTTTCTGCAAAGGTTATAACTTTTTGTTTAACTAACAAATATTTTTCATCACTTTGCTACCATACTGCTTAACCTCTTCGTGATGATAATTCCCATATACAGCCATTTCGCTGATGTTACCATAAAGGTAGCAATTAACTATTGACGCAGAACGCCTCATTACAAAAGTTTACGAGAGTTAGCATACCTATGATTATAAAACCAGCGGTTACACGCTGACAGGCGCATGAGTGTTGTACCATTTTGTAAGAACAAGAGGACTGGAAAATTTTCGTCAGTCCTTTTATTCTGCACTATTTTTTTTGTGGTATAATAACGAATTGTCATCAATATTGTTATTAATCTCTTCCCTTTTTGTCGCCGCTGCTCACGAGATGCGATACATATCTACTACACTATGCCATTTCTATTTCATATCATCTATCAGCCTTCTGCTACGCGAAACCATGCCTACGCACTTTCCACGCCTAAGATTACCCCGCCATACAATATCGGCAAACAGAAAAAAGATGCCAGCAACGATGAAACCGAACATTTTTACACTCTCCTTTTTTATCACACCACACCATACACTCCTTCTTATTCCTGCTCATAACCCACCCCCTCGCAGCTTTACCCCTGCTCCTCACAACCCCGCCCCACACCACTTTACTGCTCCCGCCCCTGCTCATCACAACTCTCACCCACTACCTACAGCCCTAACTCCCTACACTTCCCTGCTCCCACCCCTGCTCATCGCAACTTCCACCCACTACCTTGCAACCCTAACTCCCTACACTTTACTACTCTCCACACTACTTCGCAGCCCTAACAGCCTGCACTTCACAGCACTCACTCCCGACACCTCACAACCCCGCCCCACCACCTTGCAACTATCACTCCCACCACTTTACTGCTCCTACCCCTGCTCCTTGCAACCCCGCCCACTACCTTGCAGCTTTACCCCCACCCCCTACAGCCTTCACTCCTAACACTTCCCTGCTCCCACCCCTGCCATCACAACCTCGCCCCACTACCTTGCAACTATCACTCCCTACACTTCCCTGCTCCCACCCCTGCTCCTTGCAATGATAAACCCCACTTTGGTGTAACCTCATAAACAAAACAAAAACCCAACAAGAAAGAGCATCGAGAAAGGAAGCGACAAGCCCCCACTCTAAAAGCAATAATACATAGGTCAACAGCCAAAAATAGATTAAAAAAGTGGGATAAAGCATTGTTTGTAAAAAAAATATCAAAACCTACCAATTTGTCGCACATTGTGGAATTTTATTGTACAATAAATCCTCCTAATTTGTCGCGTTGTAAAAATATAGAATTAAATAAAAATCGGTATAATAGTGTTTTACGCGCTTATAAGAAAGCGCAAGAACCTGATGCGAAGTAATGAAATTTTTAGCCCTTTTCATACTCTCCAAAGCTCATCGGCGACAAAAAAAGGAAAAATAGCCCTATTTTGTCGGAATAATTACATAAAAAAACATATTTCTTCCATATTTGTCGGGGCATAGTTCCCTAAAAGTCGCAGTGTTAAAGGATTTGCTCCGTTTTTGTCGTAAGATAGTTCCTTTTATGTCGCAGGCAAGTTCCTTTTATGTCGCGGGTAAGTTCCCTTTATGTCGCAAGACCTTTATGTAACTTTCTTAGAATAAGGATATTATCAAGGCTTTATATAAGTCTATATAAATGATATATGCTAATGATATCAAAGTAATGAAGACGAGAGCTTTTTCTTTTATTTTTTATTTAGGAAAGTGGGCAGTGATGACTTTTAAAAAAGGGCTTTTTTAGGCGATGCTCCCAAAATGTCGCAGCAATGTTTTTTTAGGTTTTCTCTTATAGTTTTTATGGGGTTTAGGTGGTGTTTCTTTTGTTTTTTTTGTGGGAAAAGGGGGCTTTTTGGGGGCTTTTAAGGCGTTTTTAAGGGGCATAAAGGTGCTTTTTGGGGTGTTTTTGGTAGTGTAGAGAGAGGTTTTTTGTGCGTTTTATGGGTTTATATATGTGTGCTTTTATAAAAATATATATTTATATACGAATATAAAAATACAGTTGTATTCACTTTATTTTGTATTAATATTTATTTATATATTTATATTTTTATGTTTTCTGGCGTATATATTTCTATTTAAATAGTTATGTTTAGAGCGGTGTTGGTGTAGGATTTTTTTGATGGTGGAGGTTATTTAATGGGTGGAAGGTTTTAGTATGGTTTGCGTTTTAGTGTGGATAGTGGTTTTGACGGGAGCAGTTTTTTGTGTAGGGCGCGTGCAGGCGTTTTGGTTTTTATATATTTATATGTTTATATATGTATAGTTTTGTTTTGATAGTTTATATATTTACATAAACTTTTATATAAATATATATTTCCACTTCCCCACCCTACTTCTTTTTTATAGCTCTGGTTTTATCTTCGTTTTGTATGTTATATTTAACTGATTTATAAGTTATTATATTTTTATACATTCATACTTTTATATATTATATGCGGAATTTGTTATACAAATATATATTTATACGTTTATATTTATTGCCCCGTTTCTTTCTTTTTTGCGCGTTTTATATAAATATATATATACGCTTTTATAAAAAGAATTGCTAATAAATATATAAATATATATGTATGTGTATAGATGAATGTATAATTGTATATATGCTTAAATATCTTTTTATAGTAATATGTTTTTATAGTAATGCTTAAAAAGATAAAAGTATATTTTGTTATTTAGATAAATAAGTGTATATTTGCATATATAAAAAAGTATTTATGCTATATGTAAGCGTAAATATAAAGATATGTTTTTATATAAATATATATGAAGATAAATACATTTTTAGTTAATGGCTTACAGAGTGAGGCTTTCTCTTGGAGCTTGGGGCTGTATGGTGCGTCTAAGATATTGGGTGTATTAGATGGCTGGGTGAGCGAGGGTGAGAGTGCTCATGTTGGGGGTGTCTTGCAAGGAGCTATGGAGGCTTTTCAGGGTTCGGGTGCTATGCTTGATGCTTCTCAGGGTGTTTCTCCGGTAACAATCGCAGAGGGCGTTATAAGTTTGGCGGCTTCGCTTACGATGTGGGGCATTTTAAGTAGGTGTTTTTTTAAGCGTGGCAGAGTGTTGAGCTTTGTGCTGCTGACGGTGATAATGGTGCTTAGCTTTGTAAAGGTGGTGTTAGGCTTGCCTGTGTGGGGCTTTTTAGGCAGAGGGTTTGTAAACGTTTCAGCGTTGTGTTGCGGTTATGCTGGGAGCTTTGCAGCTTTGGCGATGGTGTTTTTAGGCATAGTAATATCATGTAGCTATGTGGGCAAGATGCGCATCTATGGTTTGTGGCTTGCTTTGTCGCCTGTGTTGTTGGGCGGTGTGAGCCTGTTAAACTATTATTTATATAATGTTGCAAGTGGGCTTACCTTATCGGAGATAGCCACCTATGTTAATATGGGTAGCATTGCAGGTTTGGTTTTGACGGTGCTTCCTATGGCTTTGCTTCGCAGGGCTTTAGAGAGAGCTTATTAGAAGGTGTGCCTTTGTTGTAAAAAAAGGATTCATGGCGAGGCTTAGAGCATAGAGATAGGCAGCATAACCCCCACCCCACTTCACCCCATCGCCGCAGGCAGAGGGCAAAAATAGGGGCGAACTTTAGGGTAAGAGCGCAGAGATAGGCAGCGCAACCTCACTACCCTACCCCATTAACCACACGCACGGGGCGAAAGCACGGAGTGGATTTGTAGGGCAAGAGCGCAGAAACGGGCAGCATACCCCTCACTACCCTACCTCATAACCACACGCACGGGGCAAAAACAGGGAGTGGATTTGTAGGGTAAGAGCGCAGAGATAGGCAGCGCATAACTCACCCCACTCCACCACATCGCCGCAGGCAGGGGGCAAAAATAGGGGCGAACTTTAGGGTAAGACCGCAGAGATGAATTTTTCAGAGCGCAGAAACGAGCAGCGCACGATTCGCTTAAAGCTATTTTTGGGTGATAGCAGACTAAAAAGCAGATGTGAGCAAGAAAAAGAACTCTTTGAGGTCTGGAAAATTTTAGAATATCACTCGGGTGGTAGGAGAAAAGGAAAATATCCGAAAAATGGGAGTTATAAAAGCAGCGCAAACCTATTAAAACGTTAGAATAAGTGCGTTAAAAGGATAGAATTGGAGTTAAAAACGGTTAGAATGATTATTGAATATAACATTTATCGGTTCTTCGCAGTGCTTGCTTTTGTAGCGAAAGAGATAAAAAAAACTTGTCTGCTTGGTGTTTTAATCATCTTGCTGATGGTTTGTAAGCATAATTGCAGCGAAATATGAATATAAAAATAAATAAACGTAATAATATAAAAAAGTAATAATATTTTAATATAATAATAAAGATATATATCAACGTAAGAATATATAAACGTTATAATATAAGAATATTTTAATATGAATATATAAATATATAAATAATGAAAAACGTAAAAGTAGTATTTGCTAATCAAAAGGGTGGTGTAGGTAAGAGCACGCTTTGCATACTTTTTGCTAACTATTTGTCTTACAAGGGCAAGGACGTTTGCTTAATAGATACTGACCTTCAGAAGACTATTCTTATGCAGCGTAAGAAAGACATGGAGGTGTATGAGGGTGAGGAGGAGCCTTATACAATACAGGATTTTGATGTAGATTCTCCGGAGCTTATGCAGCAGTTAGTGGAGAGTGCGAGCGATGTAGATGGTTTTGTGTTGTTCGATTCTCCGGGTAACATATCTCAAGACGGTTTGGCTCCGCTTTTTGTAGGTGCCGATTTTATTATTTGTCCTTACGAGTACGAGGATAAGACTCTCGATTCTACAGGTGTTTTCGTTCAGGTTATCAATGCTTTAAGGGAGCATAATCCGGAGATGCATGCTAAGTTATTCTTTGTTCCTAACCGTATAGATCCCCGTATAGGAACGAGTGATGAGCAGCGTATGTGGGCAGAAACGGACGAGATATTTCAGCAGTTTGGTAAGGTAACTCCTACTATAAACAGTCGTGCTTGTCTTAAGCGCACAAACACTTTTGAGCTTTTTGGTCAGCAGCGTGAGGCAGTTAAGATGGCTTTCGACTATATGCTAAAGAAGATGAAATAATCCAGTGGTGTTATTTAGAGTGAAGTTATAAGAGATAGGAAACAATAAAGACGGAATATTATGGTAAAGAAAAAGACAAAGGTAATAATTCCTGGAGGTTTGCAGGGCTTAGTGCATACGGCTCAGAGTGGTCAGGAGTCTTCGGTTAAGACGGAGTTTAATAACGGTAATGTAAAGCAAGAAGTAGAGTCTTCTCAAGGTACTGAAGGGCAGGCAGCTATGGTTCCTGGCGACGTAGCGAGCTCTTTTACGCGTACAGCAGTGCGTAATGAGCATGGCGAGATAGTTAAGGATCGTACAGCTCCTGCAGCAAAGAAGTTGCCTAAGGCAGAGGGCAAGCAGTTAGCTCGTGAGTATACTATAGCTCGTGATAGTGGTGAGGATAGCTGGCAGCTGTTTTTAGACCTTGCAAAGGATTATAAGCAGCGCGACTCAAAGTTAGCTACAGTATATATAGATAGCGATTTAAAGAGTGTTCTGGACCGTTTAAAGTCGGCAAGTAGCATAAAGATGCCTTCAACAGCTCTGTTAAGTGCTATTGTGGCTCGTTTTGTTTTCGACCACGAGCAGGACATAAAGAATGCCATTTTTGGTGAGAGTCTGTTGTAAGAAAAGTATAGGGTAGGGGGTTTATAGTTCTTTAGTTTTTAGTTTTTTTATGTAGAAAAACAATTTTTCTCCGTGTGTTTATGCTCACGGAGAAATATTTTTTGTGTTTAAGGTTAGCGTTTTTTATATGGTGTTTATATAGATGATTCTTTAAGTTTCAGTATTGTTTCTATTTGTTTTTTGCGTTGCCATGATGCTTTTATCCAGTGTATTTCAAATCCTCTTCGTTCCATTCCTCTGAACCAAGTCATTTGTCTTTTAGCGAATTGGTGTATAGCTATTTCCAAGTGTTTAAACATATCATCGTAGTTTCGTTTTCCTATGATATATTCTGTGATGTATTTGTATTCCAGACCGTAGTATATAAGGTCTTCAGGGTTGATACCTTTATGTAGAAGTCCTTCTACTTCTTCTATCATTCCTTGTTGTAAGCGTTGTTTAAGTCGTAGGGTTATTTTCTTTCTTCTTTCTTCTCTGTCAATGTCTACACCTATGATAAGCGATTTTATGGGTGCTGGCTTGCGTTTTTCTATGGTGTGTTCAAGGTTATAGGTTTCTATTTCTATGGCTCTGATGGCGCGTTTACAGGAGTCTACATCGGTATTATTGTGCATGTTAGATAGGTTTTTTTCTTTCAGCTGTGTAAGTATTAGTGTAAGTTCTTTGAGCGATTTTCCTTCGAGTTCTTTCCTTAAAGTGGGGTTTTGTGGTACATCAGCGAGCTGGTAGCCTTTCAGTACAGCTTCTATGTATAGTCCTGTTCCTCCGCATAGAATAGGTTCTATGTGTCGTTTTGTTATGAGGTTGTATGTTTTAAGGAAATCTCTTTGATATTCAAAGAGGTTATATTTTTCTCCCGCATCACATATATCTATGAGGTGGTATGGTATTTTTTTTTCGTTTACGGTATATTCTTTAAGGTCTTTACCAGTGCCTATCGTCATGCCTCGGTATACCTGTCGTGAGTCGGCAGATATTATTTCGCTTCCTAAGGTATATGCCAGTGTTGTGGCAAGAGCAGTCTTTCCTGATGCTGTAGGTCCTATTATAGTTATCATATAGATAGATATTAAAAAAACACGGTTTAAGCAATGCTTAAAAAGAGATTTTCGTATTGTTTTTGTTATTATGTTATTATAATAAAAGAGCCGCCCAGCTATGCTGCTGTGGCGGCTTTCTTATCTAAAGTATCTTATAGCTCTTATGAGCTAAAAGGATATTTTTTTAATGCTTATAAAATATATTTTTAAGCGTTAACCTTTGCCATGTGCTTGATTAGCTCTACTACCTTGTGTGAGTAACCAATCTCGTTGTCGTACCAAGAAACAACCTTAACAAAAGTATCTGTCAAAGCTATACCAGCCTTAGCATCGAAGATAGATGTGCGAGGGTCGCCAAGGAAGTCAGAAGAAACTACAGCGTCTTCAGTGTAACCTAATACACCCTTTAGCTCACCTTCAGAAGCAGCCTTCATAGCGTCGCATATTTCAGCGTATGTAGCAGCCTTTGCGAGGTTTACAGTAAGGTCAACAACAGAAACATCTAATGTAGGAACACGCATAGACATACCAGTTAGCTTACCGTTTAGCTCAGGGATAACCTTACCTACAGCCTTAGCAGCACCAGTAGAAGAAGGGATAATGTTGCCAGAAGCAGCACGACCACCACGCCAATCCTTTAGAGAAGGACCATCTACAGTCTTCTGTGTAGCAGTAGTAGAGTGAACAGTAGTCATCAAACCATCTGTAATACCAAACTTATCGTTCAACACCTTAGCGATAGGAGCAAGACAGTTTGTAGTACAAGATGCGTTAGAAACAAACTGTGTACCCTTTACATACTTGTCAAAGTTTACACCGCAAACGAACATAGGGGTATCGTCTTTAGAAGGAGCTGACATTACTACATATTTGGCACCAGCATCGATATGACCCTGAGACTTCTCCTTTGTTAAGAAAAGACCTGTAGATTCTACAACGTATTCAGCACCTACAGCGTCCCACTTCAAGTCTGCTGGGTTACGCTCTGCTGTTACGCGGATGTGCTGACCATTTACTATAAGCTCAGACTTTTCTACATCTGCCTCAATAGAACCTTCAAACTTACCATGCATAGTGTCATATTTCAACATATAAGCAAGGTAGTCTACTGGGCAAAGGTCGTTAATACCTACAACCTGAACTTCTTTTGCATTTGCTGCTTCGCAAGTAGCACGGAACACGAAACGACCGATACGACCGAAACCGTTAATACCAATTTTAATCATTGTCTTTTAACTTTTATTTATTAAAGTGAATATTATAAATCTTCTTTTACGCTCTAAAAGAGTATTTCTTTTCCTGAAACAATGCAAAGTTACAGAATTATTCTTAGATTTGCAATCCATTTAAGTATTAAACAATATTAAATTAACCACTACTTGCCATAAAATGCTAACTACATCTTACATTATCTAAGATGCTTTTATAAAAAAAAAGCTCTCACCCATTTCTTTCTGGGCGAGAGCTTGTTGCTTTTTGTTTTATTATTTGCTGATTTTTGTTTTATTGCTTGCTGCTTTTTGTTTTAGTCAGACGAGATAGGTCCCTCGTAAGTCTGTGATCTTTCTATGAGTTTGCCATCGTTATATTGCTTGATAGAGAACGCTACTTTTATCTGTTTGTCGCTTATTTTATTAATATATATGTAGCTACCTTTTTCGAAAGGAACGTGCCCATCTTCTCCATAGAATCCTAAACCTATTACTTTCCAATCGCCTTGCTGGGTAAGATCTATATTCTGTGCGTTTAACCTTTTAGGTATATCAATCTCTATAAATTGAGATTTTGTATTATCAGGATAAAACTTTACAAAAAATCTATCCCCATTTTCTCTAAGGGTTACTTTAGCATTCATCGTCTTCTCGATATCTTTATCACACGAAGTAAGCAGGGTGATGCTACACAAAACTACTATAAGTAGAGATAAAAACACAGAAAATCTTTTAATCTTGTTATTCATAAAAACTAAAATATTAATGTATAAAAATAATAAAAATAATATGTTTTTGCCTTTGTATGTGCTATAATAGCATTCAAAGTTGTGGTGCAAAGGTAAGAAAAAATGTTCTTTTGGTATGTAGAATATACATTTTTTACGATATAAAAAGTCTTGTTTAGAAAAGAGTTTGTTTTAGATATAGGCTTTTGGTCAGGTGTTTTTAGGTTGGGGGAGTGGTTGTAGGTGTTTTAAGAGGTCGGCAACAACGTAGCTTGAGCCTCCTATAAAGATAAAATCGGTGTTCTGTGCAGCTTTTTTAGCTGCTTTATATGCTGTGAAGACATCGTGAAAGGTAGTGCCTTTAAGTCGTAAGGTCAGTGCTTCTGATGCTACTTTTTCTACAGGGAATGCTCTGTGTGTGGAAGGTTGTGTCCAGTAGTAGTGTGCGTCTTTAGGTAATAATGTTAAAACAGTGTGCAGGTCTTTATCATCTACCATACCAAAGACGATGTGTTTTTCTTTTGCATGTGTGTTTTTTATCTGTTCTGCAAGATATTTCCAGCCCCCTATGTTGTGTCCGGTGTCGCAGATGGTTAGTGGAGATAGGCATATTGTTTGCCATCGTCCCATGAGTGAGGTGTTAGTGGTAACGTTAGCAAAACCTTTGATGATGTTTTCTTTGTTGAGGTGAATACCTAATTGTTGTAGTTTTAGGCATGCATAAAGCAGTGTGTTGGTGTTTTTTTGTTGATATAGTCCTGTTAGTTCTCCTATAATATCTCCGAAAGGTGTGTCGTGGTAATGTATTCCTTTTTCATCGTGTTTAGGTGTGGGTTGGAAGAGTATTTTGTCTTGGGCAAAAGTTATGGGTGCTTCCATTTTTTCAGCAGTTTGTAGAAAGACGTCTTTAGTTTCTTTTACTGTTTCACCTATTATAACAGGTATGTTATGCTTTATGATACCAGCTTTTTCGAATGCTATTTTTTCTAAAGTGTTTCCAAGAAACTGTGTGTGATCTAAGGATATGTTTGTGATAATGGATAGTATAGGTGTTATAATATTAGTGCAATCGAGCCTTCCACCTAATCCCACTTCTATAACAGCGATGTCTACTTGTTCTTCGGCGAAGTATTTAAAGGCAAGTGCAGTGGTGAGTTCGAAGAATGAAGGGTGTAGAGGTTCGAAGAAATGGCGTTCGTTAGCAACAAAATTGATAACATATTCTTTTGGTATCATTTTGCCGTTTATGCGTATTCGTTCACGAAAGTCTATAAGATGCGGACTTGTATATAGCCCTACCTTGTACCCTTCTTCTTGCAGTATAGCTGCAAGGGTGTGTGAGCATGAGCCTTTCCCGTTTGTTCCTGCTATATGAATGGTTTTAAAGCGGGTGTGTGGGTGGTTAAAGTGTTTATCTAACAGGTGTGTGTTAGATAGTCCTTCTTTGTATGCTTGTGCACCAACATGCTCAAAGACAGGCGTGCTGTTAAAAAGATATTGTATAGTTTCTTGGTAGTTCATGATAAGTGGTGGGGGTAGTGGGGCTAGTGGGACTAGTGGGACTAGTAGAACTAGTGGAACTAGTGAAACTAGTAGAACTAGTAGAACTAGTAGAACTAGTACAACTAGTACAACTAGTACAACTAGCTCTTATTTAGCTAAATAATTTTTTAAAGCTTTCAAAGATAGAGTGTTTTGTGGCTTTATCTCCTTTAAAATTGTCGCTTTTAGCAAATTCTTCCATTGCTTTTTTCTCCGACTTGCTTAGTTCTTTTGGTATATACACGCTTGTGTGTACGATAAGGTCTCCTATTCCAGAGCCGTATCCTTGCACTGCGGGTAACCCTTTTCCTCGTAGGCGAAGAGTTTTTCCGGGTTGTGTTCCGGGTTCTATGGTTATCCTTACGTTTTTTCCCTCTATGGTAGGTATCTCTACTTGTCCTCCTAAGGTAGCTGTAGGAATATCTAAGAGAAGGTTGTAAATGATGTTTTGTCCATCTCTAAGGAAGGTATCGTTTTCCTCTTCTTCTATATATACATGAATATCTCCATTTACTCCATTTCGTTTTCCGGCATTACCTTTTCCTGCAACGTTGAGCACCATGCCTTCAGCTACTCCTGCTGGTATGTTAATTTCTACCACTTCTTCGCCTTTTACGATGCCTTCTCCATTGCAACATTTACACTTGTCTTTTATTATAGTGCCTTCTCCTCCACAAACATGGCAAGGACCTTGTGTCTGTATTATGCCAAACATAGACTGTTGTGTACGTACTTCCATGCCCGAGCCATGGCAGTTAGGGCAAGTTATTGGCTTGCTATTTCCCTCTGCTCCTGTACCATGACAGTGTTGGCACACTACGTCTTTGCGCACTTTAAACTTCTTTTTAACGCCAGTGGCTATTTCTTGTAGGGTAAGCCTTACTTTAAGGCGCATATCTGTGCCATGTTGTCGCCTTTGAGCTCCACCTGAGGAGAATCCGCTAAAGCCTTGATGCCCACCGAAAATATCGCCGAAGGCAGAAAAGATGTCGTCTACAGAGAATCCACCTGATGAGAATCCACCTGATGAGAATCCTCCGGGTGAGTTAAACCCAAACTGATCGTACTGTTGCCTTTTTTGTGGATCGTGTAAAACATCGTATGCTTCGGCAGCTTCTTTAAATTTTTCTTCAGCCTGAGTATCGTCAGGGTTACGATCAGGGTGATATTTAATAGCTAACTTTCTATAAGCCTTTTTTATTTCATCTTCTGAGGCGTCTTTGCTTACCCCAAGTACTTCGTAGTAATCTCTTTTTGCCATTTTCTTTTATTTCTCTTTCGAGCTTTTTTTTATTGCCCTACAGCCACTTTAGCGTGGCGTATAACTTTATCGTTAAGCGTATATCCTGTTTGTACACAATCTATTATTTTACCTTTTTTCTCGTCTCCCATTCCTGGCACCATAGCTATTGCTTCGTGGTAATCGACGTTAAAATCGGCATTATCGGTATCTATTTTCTGTACACCTATTTTCTTTAGAGTTTCGACAAACTTCTTATATATAAGGTTAAATCCTTCTTTTATCGAGTTAGGGTCCTCGGTATTGTCAGATAATGCTCGTTCAAAATCGTCTAAGATAGGTAGTACGGCGTTGATAGTCTTTTCGCTACCATTTATGATAAGTTCGCTTTTTTCTTTGAGAGTACGTTTTTTGTAGTTATCAAATTCAGCTACTAATCGTATGTACTTATCTTTCCACTGTTCAGCCTCTTGCTGTGCTTTAGCAGTAGGGTCTACCTTTTCTTCTTGCTCACTACTTTCTTCTTGACTATGTTGCTGCTCATTATCCTGCTGCTTAACATCTTCTTGAGCTTCATTTTCCAGAGTACTTTGAGCATTGTTTTCTTGCTCTTGAGTGTTGTTGTTTATGTTTTTGTTATTTTTTTTTGCTTTCATTTTATATAATTGTTTTTTTGTAAGTAAAGCAAATTATGTGCCAAAAGAATAGTTTTATATATAAAAGCTCATTTCTTATTGGTACATTGCGTTTCTTTTTTCTTTTAGTTTGTCATCGTGTATGTATTCATCGTATGGCATAAGTTTGTCAATGGTCCCTTTAGGAGTAAGCTCAATGACTCTGTTAGCAATAGAATCGATGAAAGCATGGTCGTGTGAGCTAAAGAGGATATTTCCTTTAAAGCTGATGAGGTTGTTGTTAAAGGCTTGTATGCTTTCCAAGTCGAGGTGGTTAGTGGGTGTGTCTAAGATAAGGCAGTTAGCGTTTTGTAGCTGCATTCTTGCTATCATGCACCTCATTTTTTCTCCTCCGGAGAGTATTTTCACTTGTTTTTCCACTTCTTCCTGTCTGAAAAGCATTCTTCCAAGATACCCTTTCATAGCCACTTCGTTGCCTGGTCCGTATTGTGAAAGCCAGTCTACGAGGTTAAGTTCTGAAGAAAAGAATTCGGTGTTATCTAAAGGTAGATATGCTGTGGTTATGGTTACTCCCCAGTTATATTGTCCGGCATCGGGTGTTCTGTTACCGTTTATTATTTCGAAGAATGCCGTCATGGCTTTAGGGTTGTGTGATATGAAGACTACTTTTTGTCCTTTTTCTATGTTGAGGTCTACGTGGTCGAAGAGTACAGTTCCGTCAGGTTCTACGGCTTTAAGGTCGTTTACCTGTAGAATTTGGTTACCCGGTTCTCTTTCCATTTGGAATATTATTCCGGGGTATTTTCTGCTTGACGGTCTTATTTCTTCTACGTTAAGTCTTTCGAGCATTTTCTTTCTTGATGTGGTTTGTTTGCTTTTAGCCACATTGGCAGAGAATCTTCTTATAAACTCTTCGAGCTGTTTCTTTTTTTCTTCAGCTTTTAGTTTTTGGTTTTGTGCTTGTCTTAGTGCGAGTTGTGAGCTTTCGTACCAGAAGGAGTAGTTTCCAGCGAAGACGGTTACTTTCCCAAAGTCGATGTCAATGGTCTGTGTGCTTACAGTGTCAAGGAAATGTCTGTCGTGTGAAACTACGAGTACTGTTTGGTTGTCGTCAATATCAGCGAGATAATCTTCGAGCCATTCCACGGTGTCTAAGTCGAGGTCGTTTGTAGGCTCATCGAGTAAAAGGTTTTCAGGTTTGCCAAAGAGTGCTTTGGCTAACATTACTCTAACCTTTTCGTTGTTAGAAAGCTGTGCCATTTCCTTAGTGTGCAAATCTTCGTTTATGCCTAAGTGTTGTAATAGCTGTGCCGCTTCGCTTTCAGCTTCCCAGCCGTTCATCTCTGCGAATTTGAGTTCTAAGTCGGCAGCTCTGTTACCGTCTTCCTCGCTCATTTCTTCTTTAGCGTATAGTGCTTCTCTTTCTTTCATGTTATCCCAGAGCTTGCTGTGTCCCATGAGTACGGTGTCCATAACGTTAAAGCTGTCGTATTTAAAGTGGTCTTGTTCCAATACCGACAATCTTTCTCCCGTTCCTAACTCTATAGTTCCTTTGTTAGGTTCTAATTCTCCTGAGATAGCTTTTAGTAGTGTCGATTTTCCTGCTCCGTTAGCTCCTATTACTCCATAGATGTTACCACGGGTAAACTTTATGTTTACGTCTTTGTATAATACTCTTTTACCAAATTGGATTGCGATATTTGATAATGTAATCATTTTTTATTATCTAAATGCTTATTATTTAATTACTTTGTGTGCAAAGGTACTGTTTTTCTTGTTGTCTATAAAGGAAAAGAAGAAAAATAATAAAAAAGAAAGTTTTTTCTTGTTTATATAAAAGTTTTTTCTTAACTTTGGCAACTACCATAAAGCATCGCTTAGGTTATCTCGCAAATGATGTTCAGGTCTTTTAAAGTGTCAGTGCTTTATGGTGTTCTCTTTTAGAGAGGAGAGATGTTCGTATGTATATGTTTGTGTAAGGGATAAAAGTTTGTTTTGAATATCTTGATAACACAGAAGGTGGATAAGAAAGATGACCTTTTATAGAGTAAAAGGTGATGTTTTACACCTTAAAAGGTGATGTTTTAGTGATTAAAATATCACCTTTTGCTGTATAAGGGATAATGTTTTTGCAAAGTGAATATTACATTTTTACTATATTTTTTTTATTCTTTAGAGAATTTATTATTACCTTTGCGGTGGTTATGAAATCGAGACAAGGTTAATTTATTAAATAAAAATTATAGCTATATAAATTTATGTATTTCACACTATTTGTTACCGTATTGATAACTGCAGCTTTTTTGGTAGTGGCTGCTTATGTCATTGCCAAGCTGATAGGTCCGCGGTCTTACAGTCCGATAAAGGGTGAGCCTTTCGAGTGTGGTATTCCTACGTATGGTCAGTCTTGGCTGCCTGTTCGTATAGGTTATTACCTCTTTGCCATTCTTTTTCTGATGTTCGATGTAGAGACGGTGTTTCTGTATCCTTGGGCGGTTGTTGTTAAGTCATTTGGGCCTTTAGCGTTATTTACGATAGGGTTCTTTATGTTGGTATTAGTATTTGGCCTTGCTTATGCTTGGCGGAAAGGAGCGTTAGAATGGAAATAAGAAAGCCCAGGATAAAATCGCTTCCTTATGAAGAATGGAAGGACAACGACACTCTTGACAAGATGGCTGCCGACCTTAACGATGGTGGTACTAACCTTGTTTTGGGCAATTTGGATCAGTTGATAAACTGGGGTCGTAGTAATTCGTTGTGGTCTCTTACCTTTGCTACATCGTGTTGTGGTATCGAGTTTATGTCTGTGGGCTGTGCCCGTTACGACTTTTCTCGTTTTGGCTTTGAGGTAACTCGTAATTCTCCTCGTCAGGCAGATCTTATAATGTGTGCCGGTACTATTACTAATAAGATGGCTCCGGCTCTTAAGCGTTTGTATGATGAGATGGCAGAGCCTAAGTATGTTATTGCAGTGGGTGGCTGTGCCATTTCTGGAGGTCCGTTTAAGAATAGTTATCATGTTATGCGTGGTATAGACGAGATTATCCCTGTAGATGTTTATATACCGGGCTGTCCTCCTCGTCCTGAGGCTATTATCTATGGTATGATGCAGCTTCAGCGTAAGGTAAAGATAGAGAAGTTTTTTGGAGGTGTCAACCATAAGCAGAGCTCTTCAGAGCGTGAGCTTGGTGTAAGTAATGCTACGCTTATTTTTAAGGATAAGCTGGGCATAGACCCTCTTGAGATAAAGCAAAAGCGTGAGGCAGCTTGGTTAGAGGAGAACGGCTCTAAGGCAAAGCCTGTAAAAAAGCCAGTAGCAGCAAAGGCTGCGGCTCCAGAGGCTACTGCTATAAAGAAAGATACTATCGTGGTGGATAAGCCTGTAACTAAGCAGCAGGTAGAATCGCTTGGTAAGGAGATAGATGAGCTTAACTCTGTAAGTAAGCCATCGGATACTAATAATAAATAAGGTATATAAGGAAGATGAAATTAGAAAATAAAGAATTTGGCTTTGATAGTTTTGCCCTTGAGATGGCAAGATTAAAGAACGAGAATCATTTCGATTACCTTGTAACTATTGTTGGTGAAGACTTTGGTCAGGAAGAGGGTTTAGGCTGTATTTACATTCTTGAGAACACTCTTTCTCATGAGCGTATATCGGTAAAGCAGATAGCTAAGCAGATAGATGAAGAGCATGTCATTCCTTCTGTTATTAAGCTATGGGCAGATGCCGAGCTGCTGGAGCGCGAGGTGTACGACTTTTTTGGTATTAAGTTTTTAGGGCACCCTGACATGCGTCGTCTGTTTTTGCGTAACGACTATAGTAATGGTTACCCTTTGCGTAAGGATTTCGATAAAGATCCTACAAAAAACCTTTATACCTTAACCGACGATGTAGAGGTGGATACCACTTTGGAGTGGTCGTTAGATGGTAGTGGCAATCTTGTTTCTACAAAGCATTCGCTCTTTACCGATGACGATTATGTGGTAAACTTTGGTCCGCAGCACCCTGCCATGCATGGTGTGCTACGTTTGCAGACAGTCTTAGACGGTGAGACCGTTAAGCGCATATATCCCCATCTTGGGTATATACATCGTGGTATAGAGAAGCTTTGTGAGGAGTTTTCTTATCCACAGACACTGGCTCTTACTGACCGTATGAACTATCTTTCGGCTATGATGCACCGCCACGCTTTAGTGGGTGTAATAGAGGAAGGGCTTGGCGTGGAGCTTTCAGACCGTATAAAGTATATAAGAACCATTATGGACGAGCTTCAGCGTATAGATAACCACTTGCTCTATACCTCATGTGTGGCTCAAGACCTTGGTGCGCTTACCGCTTTCCTTTATGGTATGCGCGACCGTGAGCATGTGCTTAACGTAATGGAGGAGACTACCGGTGGACGTTTGATACAAAACTACTATCGTATAGGTGGTTTGCAGGCAGATATCGATGCTCACTTTGTAGATAATGTGAAGAAGCTCTGCAAGTATCTTCGCCCTATGGTGCAGGAATATCTCGACGTCTTTGGCGATAACGTCATTACTCATAAGCGTTTGGAGAAGGTGGGATATATGAGCCGAGAAGACTCTATAAGCTACGCTGTAACGGGTCCGGCAGGTCGTGCAGCAGGCTGGAAAAACGATGTTCGTAAGCATCACCCATACGATATGTATGATAAGGTGGACTTTAAAGAGGTAGTTTTGACCCATGGCGACTCTATGGATCGTTACTATTGCCATATAAAGGAGATTTATGAGAGCCTTAACATCATAGAGCAGCTAATAGATAATATCCCTGAAGGCGATTTCTATATTAAGCAGCGACCTATAATAAAGGTGCCTCAAGGGCAGTGGTTCTTCTCTGTGGAGGGAGCCAGTGGCGAGTTTGGCTGTTATCTCGACTCACGTGGAGATAAGAGTCCGTATCGTGTTAAGTTCCGCCCTATGGGTCTTACCTTGGTGGGTGCTTTGGATAAGATGTTGAGAGGCGAAAAGGTAGCCGACCTGATTACCAACGTAGCCGCTTTAGACTTTGTTATTCCAGACATCGACCGTTAAGAAAGTGGTATGAAAAAAAGTAAATAATTAAGCATAAAATCATATAATGTTCGATTTTAGTATTATAACAAAATGGTTTGATGCCTTGCTAAGAGTAACGCTGGGCTTAGGCAATTTTTCCTCTACCCTGATAGAGTGTATTGTAGTGGGGCTGATAATCCTTACGGCTTATGCTGTGCTTGCTATTGTGCTTATCTTCATGGAGCGTAAGGTATGTGCTTACTTCCAGTGTCGTATAGGTCCGGTGCGTGTGGGCTGGTGGGGCACATTGCAGGTGTTTGCCGATGTATTGAAGATGCTCATTAAAGAGATCTTCTCAGTAGATAAGGCTGATAAGCTGATATATTTTATAGCACCTTTCTTGGTTATTATAGCCTCGGTGGGTACATTCTCGTTCCTTCCCTGGAACAAAGGTGCTAACATTCTCGACTTTAACGTAGGTATATTCCTCGTTACAGCTATTAGTTCGATAGGTGTAGTAGGGGTTTTCCTTGCTGGTTGGGGTAGTAATAACAAGTATTCCGTGCTTTCGGCTATGCGTGGGGCAGTGCAGATGATTTCTTACGAGCTCTCTTTGGGCTTGTGTCTTATCTCTGCCGTTATCCTTACGGGTACGATGCAGGTATCTGGTATTGTGGAAGCACAGACGGGTCCCTGGCAGTGGCTCATCGTACAGGGACATATACCTGCCTTGCTGGCATTCTTAGTGTTTTGCATAGCAGGTAATGCAGAGGCTAACCGTGGTCCTTTCGATTTGGCAGAAGCCGAGAGCGAGCTTACCGCAGGTTACCATACCGAATATTCTGGTATGGGTTTTGGCTTTTATTACTTAGCAGAATATCTTAATCTGTTTGTAGTCTCGGGTATTGCCACTACAGTTTTCTTAGGAGGCTGGGCACCTTTAAATATAGGTATCGAGGGCTTCGACAGTGTAATGAACTTTATTCCGGGCATTGTCTGGTTCTTGGGTAAGACGTTTGTAGTGGTGTTCCTGCTTATGTGGGTGCGCTGGACTTTCCCTCGTCTTCGTGTAGACCAGATCTTAAAGCTCGAATGGAAATATTTAATGCCCCTGTCGCTGGTCATCTTAGTCTTAATGACGGTGTGTGTAGCCTTCGGCTGGACGTTTACTATTAATGCTTAAGAAGAGATATGGAAGAAAAGAAAGAATCATATTTCGGTGAGGTTGGGAGTGCTCTAAAGACACTGGCTACCGGCTTAAAGGTTACGATGAAAGAATATTTCACACCAAAGTCGACAGAACAGTATCCAGAGAATCGTAAAACAACCTTACACGTTGCTGCACGCCATCGTGGGCGTTTGACGTTTATCCGCGATGAGGAAGGCAACTATAAGTGTACTGCTTGTACCATGTGTGAGAAAGCTTGCCCTAACGGAACTATCCGCATCTTGTCGCAGATGGTTACCAACGAGGAGGGCAGGAAGAAGAAGCAGCTTGTCGATTACCAGTACGATTTGGGCGATTGCATGTTTTGCGAGCTGTGTACAAATGCTTGCGGCTTTGGTGCTATCGAGTTTACAAACGACTTTGAGAATGCTGTTTTCGACCGTTCTAAGCTCGTTCTTCATCTTGATAAAGAAGTTTATACCGGAGGGTCTTTGCCTAATATCATTGATGGCGGAGCCGACTGGGAAGTAGGAACCTTTAATACCAAAAAGAAATAAGCCCTATGGCACAGATTATTATGTTTGCGGTTTTAGCCGTAGTAATATTGGCAGCAGCCTTTTTCTCGGTGCTAACCAGTAGGATTATGCGTGCAGCAACGGCGTTGTTGTTTGTGTTGTTTGGTGTGGCAGGAATGTATTTTTTGCTCGACTATACCTTTCTTGGTACGGTGCAGATAAGCATTTATGCCGGTGGCATTACTATGGTATATGTTTTTGCCATTCACCTTGTTAATAAGCAGACCCTTCGTGGCTTGTCAGAGCGTTGGCTCGGTAAGCGTACGTTCTTAGCCGCTGGGCTTGCCGTGGTAGGCTTTGTGGTAGTGGCAGCTGTGTTTTTAAAGAACGAGCTACTAAATGCTGTAGTGTCTTCATCGGTAAAAGGCGAGGTGCCAATGCAGAAGATAGGCACAACGCTTATGAGTGCGGATAAGTATGGGTATGTGTTGCCCTTCGAGTTTATATCGCTCTTCTTACTGGCTTGTATCATAGGCGGGCTGGTTATATTAAATAAAAAAAACAAAAAGGAGGCTTAGAATGATACCAGTACAATATTTTTTCCTACTTAGCGGAATACTGTTTTTTATTGGGGTATTTGGTTTTGTTACCCGTCGTAACCTTGTTGCGATGCTTATCTCTATCGAGTTAGTATTAAATAGTGTTGATATCAACTTTGCTGCTTTTAACCGTTTGCTTTATCCCAGTGGTTTTGAGGGCATGTTCTTCACACTGTTTTCCATAGGTGTCAGTGCTGCCGAAACAGCCGTGGCACTTGCTATAATTATTAATGTTTACCGCCATTTCCATAACGATCAGGTGAACAGTATTGAAAACATGAAATTATAAAAAAAGATTATGTTCGATTACGCATTTTTAATACTCCTTCTTCCCTTCCTAAGCTTTTTAGTATTAGGACTTACCGGAATGAAGATGCCTAAGAAAGTGGCAGGTATTGCAGGCACTTGCATGCTGGGTGTGTTGTTTGCCTTGAGTCTTTATACAGCTTATCGTTACTTCTTCTATACGGGAGAGTTTACAGCCATGGGCGAGGTTTTTAAGGTTGTTAATGGTAGGCTTGACGGTGGTCAGGGTGCTTACCCTACAATAACGGTGTTTAACCTCACCTGGCTAAAGTTTACAGATCTTCTAACCTTTAATATAGGTTTCCGCTTGAGCCCTATCAGCGTGATGATGCTTGTTGTTATCACCACGGTTAGTTTCATGGTACATATCTATTCGTTTGGCTATATGGCAGAGCGAGGCGAGAAATATGAGTTTGAGGAGTATGAGCATGGTTTCCAGCGTTTCTATGCTTACTTGTCTATGTTTACCTGTTCTATGTTAGGCTTGGTGGTAGCTACTAACATCTTCCAGATGTATCTCTTCTGGGAGCTTGTGGGTGTGTGCTCTTATCTGTTGATAGGCTTTTATTATCCAAAGCATACAGCGGTACATGCCAGTAAGAAGGCGTTTATAGTAACGCGTTTTGCCGATTTGTTTTTCCTTATAGGAATATTGTTTTTCAGTTTCTATGTAGGTACTTTCAATTACGACTTATCGGTAAATCCTCATCTTGTAGGTAAGCTCGCTTCTTTAGCTGCTAACCCTTCTACATCATGGGCAATACCTACGGCGTTGTTTCTGATGTTTATCGGTGGTGCAGGTAAGTCGGCTATGTTCCCATTACATATATGGCTTCCCGATGCTATGGAGGGTCCTACCCCTGTTTCGGCTTTAATCCATGCGGCAACGATGGTTGTAGCCGGTGTGTTTCAGGTAGCGTCTTTGCTGCCCATCTACTTACAGTTTGGTGCTCAAGAGCAGCTTCACTGGATAGCATGGATAGCAGCTTTTACAGCTTTCTATGCAGCTGCCGTGGCTTGTGTGCAGAAAGATATTAAGCGAGGCTTGGCGTTTTCTACTATCTCTCAGATAGCTTATATGCTTGTAGCCTTAGGGGTTTGCTTTTACGATAGTAAGCAGGGCAGCTTCTCTTCGGCAGAGTTTTTACATCATGGAGGGTTAGGCTATATGGCAGCAATGTTCCATTTGTTTACCCACGCTATGTTTAAGGCGTTGCTCTTCTTATGTTCTGGAGCAATAATAGTTATTATAGGTAGCAACTTTAAGGAGTACATGGGCGGTCTGCATAAGTATATGCCCATTACAAACATTTGCTTCCTGATAGGCTGCCTTGCCATATCTGGTATTCCTCCCTTTGCGGGTTTCTTCTCAAAGGACGAGATAATATCGGCTTGTAATGCTCTTCCAGGTGCAGAGGGTCAGGCATTGAAGTGGATAATGACGCTTGTAGCAGGTATGACGGCGTTTTATATGTTCCGTCTTTATTATGTTATCTTCTGGGGTCAGTCTTATTATGAGCTAGATCCGGAGCATCGTCGTCGTCCTCAGGAGGTGCCTTTTGTTATGTGGGGTCCGCTTGTGTTCTTGGCTATCATCTCTTGTGTGGCAGGCTTGATACCCTTTGGGCGTTTCGTAAGTGCTAATGGCTTGCGCTACGATATACATATCGATGCAGGTATAGCCACCACAAGTATCGTAGCAGCTGTTATCGGCATTGCTTTAGCTACCTTTATGTATATGGGTAAGAAGCAGCCCGTTGCCGATGCGTTGCAGCGTGCTATGCCGGGTCTTCATAGAGCGGCATTAAACAGGTTTTATATAGACAGTGCATGGCAGTTTTTCACACATAAGATAGTATTCCGTTTCTTCTCTATTCCTATTGCTTGGTTCGATCGTCGTGTTATAGATGGCACATTCAATTTTATGGCTTGGGGTGCTAACGAGGCAGGAGAGTCTATACGCTCTTGGCAGAGTGGCGATGTGCGCCAATATGTAATATGGTTCTTAACAGGTACTATCGCTTTAACATTAGTATTACTTTGCTTGATATAAAAAAATGAGTTGGATATTAACATTATTCGTAATAATCCCCGTCTTGATGCTTTTGGGGCTTTGGGTTGCCAAGAACGACAATCAGGTGCGTGGCGTTATGGTAGCTGGTTCTTCACTGTTATTAGTGGGAGCTATATGGCTTACCGTTTATTTCATACAACAGCGTGAGGCAGGTAATACAGGTAGTATGTTGCTTTCTGCTTCTGCTATGTGGTTTAAACCTCTCAACATAGCTTTTGCCGTTGGTGTAGATGGCATTTCAGTGGTAATGATATTGCTTTCTGCGGTGATAGTTTTCACAGGTACCTTTGCCTCTTGGCAGCAGGAACCTATGAAAAAGGAATATTTCCTTTGGTTCGTACTTCTTTCTATAGGTGTGTTTGGCTTCTTTATATCTATAGATATGTTTACCATGTTTATGTTTTATGAGGTAGCTTTGATACCTATGTATTTGTTAATAGGTGTTTGGGGTACTGGAGCTAAGGAGTATTCTGCTATGAAACTTACCCTTATGCTTATGGGAGGTTCTGCTCTTATAATATTAGGTATTCTGGGTATTTACTATTTTAGTGGCTCTTCTACGATGAATGTCCTTGAGCTTGCTAAGATGCACGCCATGCCGGTGAAGATGCAGAACATCTTTTTCCCATTTGTCTTTATAGGTTTTGGTGTGCTTGGTGCTTTATTCCCCTTCCATACATGGTCGCCAGATGGTCATGCCTCTGCCCCTACGGCAGTGTCTATGCTCCATGCAGGTGTTTTGATGAAGCTCGGAGGGTATGGCTGCTTGCGTATAGCTATGTTCTTAATGCCTGATGCCTTAACGGTATGGGCTCCGGTGTTCTTAGTCCTTACCACTATATCTATAGTATATGGTGCGCTTTCGGCTTGTGTGCAGACCGACTTAAAGTATATCAACGCCTATTCCTCTGTTTCTCACTGTGGTATGGTGCTCTTTGCGCTTGTCATGACTACCCAGACTTCCATAACGGGAGCCATTCTTCAGATGTTGTCTCACGGACTTATGACTGCCCTGTTCTTTGCATGTATAGGTATGATATACCACCGTGCTGGCACGCGAGATGTGCGCTATCTTGGCGGATTAATGAAGGTAATACCCTTCCTTGCAGTGTCGTACGTTATAGCCGGACTGGCTAACCTTGGTCTTCCGGGCTTCTCGGGCTTTGTGGCTGAGATGACTATCTTTGTGGGTTCGTTCCATAACGCAGGTATGTTCCACCGTGTAGCTACCATAGTGGCTTGTACGGCGATAGTGATTACTGCCGTTTACATCTTGCGTGTAGTGGGTAAGATATTGTTTCAGAAAGTGGCTAACGACAAGTTCTTTAAGCTACACGATGCTTCTTGGGACGAACGTTTAGCCATTGGCGGACTTATCTTTTGCGTAGCCGGGCTGGGAATGTTCCCTATCGTCTTCGAAAAGATAATCATCAGCGGGGTAGCACCTATCTTTAGCCATATCATAGAGTATGTTCCAACAATAGGTAACTTATAAGATTATAGCAAAATGAATTATACAGAATTTTATAAGATGATACCAGAGGCAAGCCTTGTAGCTGTCTTGGTGATTTTGTTTGTTGCCGATTTTGTGTCGGCTAAGTCGCAAGAGCGTAAGTGGCTCAACCCGCTTGCCTGTGTACTGTTGTTGCTTAACACTATAGTATGCTTGCTACCCTTAGAGCCTACGATGGCTTTCGGGGGAATGTACACTACTTCGGGAGCTGTAAACGTTATGAAGGCAATACTTTCACTGGGCACGTTTATAGTGTTTTTGCAAAGCTCTCAGTGGGCTAAGAAGAGCGGTAAGGAAGGCGAGTTTTACCTTATCACTGCTTCCACCTTATTGGGAATGTTTGTAATGATGAGTGCGGGTCATTTCCTTATGTTCTTCTTAGGTTTAGAAATGGCATCAGTGCCTTTGGCTTGCATGGTGGCTTTCGATGAGAAACGTAACAATTCGGCTGAAGGTGCAGCAAAGTTTATCCTTACGGCTACCTTCTCAAGCGGTGTGATGCTGTATGGTATAAGTATGCTTTACGCTGCTTATGGCACGTTATACTTTGGCGATGTTGCTGCAAAGATAACCCCTAACTTCCTGACAGTGGCAGGGCTGGTGTTCTTCTTCAGTGGGCTTGGTTTTAAAATATCTTTAGTGCCTTTCCACTTTTGGACTGCCGATACCTATCAGGGAGCGCCTACTACAGTAACGGGATACCTCAGTGTTATCTCTAAAGGAGCAGCTGCCTTTACCTTGCTAAGCATCTTGTTCCATGTCTTTGGTAGCATGATGACTTACTGGCATGTGCTTTTAATGATTGTCATAGTGCTTTCTATCACGGTGGCTAACCTCTTTGCTGTGAGACAGAGTGAGCTAAAACGCTTTATGGCATTTAGTTCTATCTCGCAGGCAGGGTATATTATCCTTGCAGCTATAGGCACTGACTGGGCAAGCTCTATAAGTGCGCTTACTTACTATGTGCTTATATATGTTGCTGCTAACATGGCTGTCTTTACCATAGTGTCTGTAGTAGAACAGAATAACGGAGGCAAAACAGAGATAGACGACTATAATGGCTTCTATAAAACTAATCCACGCCTGTCGTTACTAATGACTTTGGCTATGTTCTCTTTGGCTGGTATTCCGCCTTTTGCAGGTATGTTCTCTAAGTTTTTTGTCTTTATGGCAGGCGTTAAGGGGGCTTCTGTGCAAACTACTATGGGCGCATGGGCATACGCAGTGGTGTTCATAGCCTTGCTAAACACGGTTATCTCGCTGTACTATTATCTTAAGATTGTTAAGGCTATGTACATTGTTCGTACAGATAGCCCATTACCAACCTTTAAGAGCGATAACAATACCAAGATGGCTTTAGCCGTTTGCATGGTAGGTATCTTGCTCTTTGGTGTGTGCAGTGGCATATACGAATGGATTTTTGCTGCCGCATAGCATGGCTTAAAGTAAGCCTATAGCTAAAGAAGAGGCATGTCTTTATAAGCTGTCAGCCACACGCTTACCTAAAGAAAGGGTAGGGGTGTGGCTGATTTTGTAGGTTAAAATAATTAAAAACCGGGGAGGGCAATACACGATAGTGTAAAAAAAGGTAAATACTTTCTCGTCTTTTTTATAATATTTTGTACTTTTGCAACAGTTATTCTTTTTAGGTTCTTTAATAATATAAATAGGCATTATGTTATAATGCTTTAACTAAAAACAAACTGCATGTATGGCAAAGCATAACCAGTACACAGAGTTTAGTAGTAAGATACATTCTGAGAGAAGAAAGCGTAGGCTGCTTTTTAAGCGTGGCTTGTTAGTCGTTCTTATCATAATGGCTATCTTAGTAGTTTTAGGAGTTATATATTTATAAGGTAAAAAGAGAATTTTCCTTTATCTCTTAGTGGCTTTTCCTTTAGCCTTTAATAACATAAAGGCTGTAGCCTTAGCGGCTTTCCCTTAGCTTTTAGCGTTGTATAGCTTGGTGTTATAAAGAGAAAAGCTCGGTGTTATGCTGGCTTAGGCGCAGATGATAGTGCGACCCGTCATACTCAGTGAGCATTATCTTTCCTATAGCTTCTGGTGTTTTAGATAGTTTTAGGGCAACGTGTCCCATGGTGCACCTCATGTTTATTTCCACCATAGGGTGTATAAAGAACGAGGGTTTCTTAGCTTTTTTGTGTTTTTCGTCAGCTACTATCATCATATCCACTCCTAAAGGTCCTGTGTAGCGTTTAGCTATGTATTGTCTTAGGAGCATTTCGAGCTTGTTTTTTATAAGTATTATCTCATCGGGGTTAACATATTTAGCAAGCACAGACAGCTTGTAGTCCTCGCTTTGTATAAGATTGCCCGAGTAAGCACCGTTATTGGTGTTAAAGAGCGATATTCCCTGAAAGTCTACCGTACTCATATAGGCATAAAACTCCATACCAAAGTCTTTCACCCTGCTATAGAAAGGCTCTATCATCACTCCTCCTTGCTTTCTTATAATGTTGTGTGCCCAGTTAGTGGTGTATGCGTCTTGTAAAGAGTCAATGTATCTTATGCCTCGCCCGCTGCAGCTCCAAGGGGCTTTTAAGATGGCTTTTTTATAGTATTTCACATATAGTGTAAGCTCTTTCATGTTGTTTACATATACGGCTTCTCCCACTATGTTAGGAAGGTTTAGCGAGCGTTTTAGTGCTTTTAACACAGATGCCGAAAACTGTCTGTTGCTAACGTCCCTTATCATGCTTAGCTCTTGGTCTGTGGGCATAAGTTTTTTGCTTATACCTACGTTATCTAAACTGTTTTTTATAGCCTTGTCCCAAGCCCAAGGTCTTATCTCTGTTATGTCGCTTTTTATGTTTTGTAAGGTGTCTAAGGTAACAAGATGATATGTCTTAGCAAACTTTTCCAATTGTTTCAGATGCTTCTTAGCCGAAAGATAGTCGCTCACTAAAACTAAGTCGTTAGGTTTAGCATAGAGAGCGGGCAAGAAGTCGAGGTCCGTACGTAATAGCCGTGCAGCGTGCGATGCTACAAAGTGCTTATCGTTGTTAGCAAGAGCAGCGTCGTGCTCTGGATTAAAAATGTGTAAAATCATATTTTAATTTTTTTCTTTGGGGCTTGCAAAGGTAATAGAAAGTAATGTCTTGCGCAAAAATAAAAGATTAAAAATAATATTTTTTGTAAAGTAGAGTTTGCAAATAATAGAAAATAATATTACCTTTGCAATGCAAATTATAAAGCAAAGGTAAGCAATGGATACTTTCTTTCGTACACATACCTATTTGGTAGAACATGTGAATGCCCCTGTGCGCCGAGCTCTTATGGACGAGATCGACTGGAACGACCGTCTAATAGGCATCAAAGGTACGCGCGGTGTGGGTAAGACAACGTTCTTACTGCAGTATGCTAAGGAGAGATACGGAGCTTTAGATCGTCAATGTCTTTACATTAATATGAACAACTTTTATTTTCAGGGTAGGGGCATAGCCGATTTTGCTGGTGAGTTTTATCGTAATGGTGGCAAGACGTTGCTCATCGATCAGGTTTTTAAGCAGCCTTCGTGGAGCGCCGAGCTAAGGAAATGTTACGATAGCTATCCTTCTTTGCGGATAGTTTTCACAGGTTCCAGTGTTATGCGCTTAAAGGAAGAGAATCCGGAGCTTAACGGTATAGTGAAGAGTTATAATTTGTTAGGTTTTTCTTTCCGTGAGTATCTTAACCTAAAGGCTGGCTTAAGATTGAAGAGCTATTCGTTAGAAGAGATATTATCTCATCACGAGTCGATAGCAAGAGAGGTGTTATCAAAGGTGAATCCTTTGATTTATTTTCGAGATTATCTACACCATGGCTTTTATCCTTTTTTCTTAGAGCATCGTAATTTCTCAGAGAATTTGCTCAAGACGATGAACATGATGATAGAGGTGGATATTTTATTAATAAAGCAGATAGAGCTAAAATATCTCACAAAGATAAAAGATCTTTTTTACCTTTTGGCTTTAGGAGGTCCTAAAGCACCCAATATAAGCAGTTTGGCAAGTAGCATTAACACAAGTAGGGCTACTGTGATGAATTATATTAAGAACTTGGCTGATGCCCGTTTAATAAACATCATTTACCCTCAGGGGCAGTCTTTTCCTAAGAAACCGGCAAAGCTGATGCTTCATAATACTAACTTGGTGCATGCCATTTATCCCATTCAGTGCGACGTTCAGGAGCTTATGGAGATATTTTTGGTAAACAACCTGTGGTCCAGCCATATTATTAACGACAGTAAGAAGGCGGGTACTTATATCGTAGACGGCGATAAGAGCATAAGGGTTTGCGATGCTAAGACGGCTAATGTGCGTATGAATGCCCAGACTTATTATGCTCAATATAACGAAGAAATTGGTTCAGACAATAATGTGCCTTTATGGCTTTTCGGTTTCCTTTATTAAGGGAATCCGAAGAAAGTTTTGCCAAACCATAATATATAAAACAACAAAAACATTATAAAAAACATTTTAATTAAAAAGAAATGGCTAAAGTAAAAAAGTTTATCACTTGTGATGGTAACGAAGCAGCTGCTCATGTGAGCTATATGTTCTCAGAGGTAGCAGCTATTTATCCTATTACTCCTTCTTCACCTATGGCGGAGCATGTAGACGATTGGTCGGCTAAGGGTCGTAAGAATTTGTGGGGTCAGGAGGTAAGTGTTCAGGAAATGCAGTCTGAAGGCGGTGCAGCAGGTGCTGTGCATGGTTCTCTTCAGTCTGGTGCTTTGACTACAACGTTTACCGCTTCGCAGGGTCTTCTGTTGATGATTCCTAACATGTATAAGATAGCTGGTGAGCTTTTACCTTGCGTTTTCAACGTTACAGCGCGTACACTTGCCAGCCATGCTCTTAGTATTTTTGGCGATCATCAGGACGTTATGGCATGTCGTCAGACGGGTTTTGCCATGTTCTGTTCTGGCTCTGTGCAGGAGGTAATGGATCTTTCTGCAGTAAGCTATTTGTCGGCATTGAGGTCTTCGGTGCCTTTCATCAATTTCTTTGATGGTTTCCGCACATCTCATGAATATCAGAAGGTGGAGCTTATGGATCAGGAAGAGATACGTCCACTACTCGATATGAACGACGTTAAGCGTTTCCGCGACCGTGCTATGAGCCCAGAACGCCCAGTAACACGTGGTACAGCAGAAAACCCTGAGACTTTCTTCACTCACCGTGAGGCAAGCAATAAGTATTATAACAGCGTTCCAGAGATAGTAGAACATTTCTTGGGCGAGATTTCTAAGATAACAGGTCGTGAGCATCATCTCTTCGATTACTATGGAGCTGAGGACGCCGAGAACATTATTATCCTCATGGGCTCTGCCACTGAGGCTGCTAAAGAGGCTATAGACTACCTTTTAAAGCAGGGCAAGAAGGTGGGAATGGTTGCGGTACACTTGTTCCGTCCTTTCTCTAAGAAGCATCTTTTTGCAGCTGTTCCTAAGACTGTTAAGCGCATTTCGGTGCTCGACCGTACTAAAGAGCCGGGTGCAGAGGGCGAACCTTTATACTTAGACATCAAGTCGGCTTTCTACGATGCTGACATCAAGCCTTTGATAGTGGGTGGACGTTACGGCTTAGGGTCGGCAGATATCACACCTTCACACATCATCTCTGTATATAACAACTTAGAGCTTCCAGAGCCAAAGAACCATTTCACTGTGGGTATTGTAGACGATGTTACCTTTACCTCTTTACCTGAGGTGGAGGAAATACCACTTGGTGGTGAAAACACCTTTGAGGCTAAGTTCTATGGTCTTGGAGCTGATGGTACGGTAGGTGCTAATAAAAACTCTGTAAAGATTATAGGTGATAACACTGATAAGTATTGTCAGGCTTATTTCTCGTACGACTCTAAGAAGTCGGGAGGTTTCACCTGTTCACACCTTCGCTTTGGCGATGAGCGCATACGCTCTACCTATCAGGTTAAGACGCCTAACTTTGTAGCATGTCATGTGCAGGCTTATCTTAATATGTACGATGTTACACGCGGTCTGCGTAAGAACGGTACTTTCTTGCTGAACACTATCTTTGAGGGTGAGGAGCTCGTAAAGTTTATTCCTAACAAGGTAAAACGCTATTTTGCTAAAAACAATATCACCGTTTATTACATCAACGCCACTAAGATAGCACAGGAGATAGGGCTGGGCAAACGTACCAACACCATCTTACAATCGGCTTTCTTCCGCATAACAAAGGTTATTCCTTTAGATCTTGCTATAGAGCAGATGAAGGAATTTATCGTTAAGAGTTATGGCAGAAAAGGTCAGGACGTGGTAGATCTTAACTATGCCGCTGTAGACCGTGGAGGTGAGTATAACATCTTAGAGGTAGACCCTTCTTGGGCTAATCTCCCTGACGATGAGAAGGAAAACGACGACGCTCCTGCTTTCGTTAAAGAGGTTTGCCGCCCTATGAACGCACAGGCTGGCGACCTTCTAAAGGTGTCAGACTTTGTTAATCACGGCACTACCGATGGTACATGGCAGGTGGGTACGGCAGCTTATGAGAAGCGTGGCGTAGCAGCTTTCGTGCCAGTATGGAACTCGGAAAACTGCATACAGTGTAACAAATGCTCGTATGTTTGCCCTCACGCTGTTATACGTCCTTTCGTGCTCGATGAGCAGGAGAAGGCTGGTTTCGACGATGTTACCATAAACGTTATGGCTCCTAAAGAGCTTAAAGGCATGCAGTTCCGCATTCAGGTATCCGATCTCGACTGTACAGGCTGTAACAACTGTGTAGACGTATGTCCGGGTAAGCGAGGCGAGAAAGCACTTGCCTTAAAGCCTTTTAACGCTGCAAGCGAAGAAACAAAGCACAACGCAGCACAGTGGCAATATCTTACAAAGCAGGTTAAGAGCAAGCAAGACTTGGTTAATATACAGATGAACGTTAAAAACTCACAGTTTGCACAGCCACTGTTCGAATTCTCTGGAGCATGTGCAGGTTGTGGTGAGACACCTTATGTCAAGCTCGTTTCACAGCTCTTTGGCGACCGTGAGATGATATCCAATGCCACTGGGTGTTCGTCTATCTATTCTGCCTCTGTGCCTTCTACACCTTATACCACTAACGAGCGTGGTCAGGGTCCTGCCTTTAACAACTCTTTGTTTGAGGACTTCTGCGAGTTTGGGCTTGGTATGGCTTTGGGTAATAAGAAGATGCGCGGACGTATCAAGTTCTTATTAACACAGCAGGCAAGCGACGAACATGTGCCTGCCGAGTTTAAGGAAGCTGCTAAGGAGTGGATAGAAAGCATGGACGATGCTGAAGCATCTAAGAAGGCAAGTGATAAGCTAAAGCCTTTCATAGAAGAAGGTGCTAAGGCTGGCTGCCCTGTATGTAAAGAGCTTAAAGTGTTAGACCACTATTTGGTAAAACGCTCACAATGGATAATAGGCGGTGATGGTGCTTCTTACGATATAGGTTATGGTGGTTTAGACCACGTCATTGCATCGGGTGAAGATGTTAATATCCTTGTGCTCGATACTGAGGTATATTCTAACACTGGTGGACAAAGCTCTAAGGCTACTCCGCTTGGCGCTATCGCACAGTTTGCCGCTAAGGGTAAGCGTGTACGTAAGAAAGACCTTGGGCTTATGGCCACTACATACGGCTATGTATATGTAGCACAGGTAGCTATGGGAGCTGACAATGCTCAGACCCTTAAAGCCATAAAAGAGGCTGAGGCTTATCATGGACCATCGCTCATCATAGCTTACTCGCCATGTATTAACCACGGCTTGAAGCTTAAGGGCGGTATGGGACGCTCACAAGCACAGGAGGGTCGTGCCGTAGAAGCTGGTTACTGGCACCTATGGCGTTATAATCCTACCTTGGCTGAAGAGGGCAAAAACCCATTCTCTCTCGATTCTAAGGCTCCTCAATGGGAGAAGTTCCAGGACTATCTTGCAAGCGAGGTGCGCTTCTTATCAGTAAAGAAAGCATATCCTGCTGAGGCTGATGAGCTCTTTAAGGCTTGTGAAGACATGGCTAAGCTACGTTATCAGAGCTACGTACGTAAGACTAAGGAAGACTGGAGCGAGCAGCTCTAACCCTCACACCCTCGCCCTTTAGAGGCTCTTACATGGGGCTTCTGAAGGCAAGGGCTTTAGGAGTAAGGCTCTTTAGCGGGCAAGGGTGTAGGCAATATATAAAGACACTAACGGCTGTAATGGCTGTTAGTGCTTTTTTTTTATGCCGTTAGTGAAGAAAAAAACATCACCTTTTGGTGAGTAAAAGGTGATGTTTTATGCCACGAAAGGTGATGTTTTAGAGGGTAAAAGGTGATGTTTCTTTATGCCACTTCTCACCCTCTTTCGGCTTCGTTTTTCTCCTTACGAAGGAAAGCAAAAGGGCTTTCTTCGTTGCGCCTTTAGGGGTTATGCCCCTTTTAAAGGTCGTCGCCGTTGGCTTCGTTATACCAATTTTCGTAAAAAATTGCAATAGAATATTTTTGGAAATTATTAGGATCTTCTCTAATAGTAAACCATACTAATCCGTTTTTTATATTTTCGTCGTCAGAGAGCTGATAAAAACTGGCTGCGTATTGCTTTTTATTAATGCTCACCTCATAGCCTATGTCGTCTTTGTCGGTAAGCTCTTCTGCATCAAAGGACATATATCTTGGGTTGTTAGCAAACTGATTAATAAGGCTGTTGTATTGTATTTTAATATCCCCTTTATTAAAACTATCTTTGTATGCTACTGCAATTCGCCAAACCTTGTTATTATTAGTCTGCACACTAATCCAAACATTCGTTCCATTAAACTTTCCTTCAAGAGCTTTAACATAGTTATTATATCTAAAGCCCTTAGCCTTTAGCTTTTGTATCATAGCTGTGCGACTGCCGTCTACGGGTATTCCTAAAAACTTGGTAACCTGCCTTTGTGCAAAAACAGATAGAGAGAGCATTAGTAAAAATGCGAGAGATAAAATCTTTTTCATAAACTATAGTTTGTTAGTTAATAAACAGAGAAATTATAATATGTTATAAAGCAAAGTTACATAAAACGGCTGTAACACGCACAGGGAAGAGAGAAAAAGTTTTGGTAGCTTGCTTTTTATTAGCTAAAAGGAAGCCTTTCTGCCCCTTTTCCTTATAATAACCCCCTTTAGGAGATGTTGTAGCCTCTAAAGTGTTGTGTAGTGGCTCATCTCTAAAGGGGGCTTCCTTTATGACTAAATATTAATGGTACTGCTTTGTTAGTAGCCTACTGTTAGCTTGAGAATGCCTGTTTTACCAGTGCTATCGGTTACTTCTATTTCTGTTTCGCCCCAAGCCATGCCTTGTACAGAAAAGTAATTTTCATTATCATATTGAGTAATCTTAACTAAATTTTTAGTTTTAGCTACTACAGTATAAGGTGCTTTACCACCTACTATATCTATTGCTTTACTTTGGTAAGGAGGTACTTTTACAGACGAACCTTGTTTAAAGGTTAAGCCTTGAGCCTTTTCTGGCTTTTTGCCGGCTTGCTCTCTTTTCTGTTCGGCTTCTTTTCTCTTTTGCTCAGCCTCTTGTCTTTGCCTTTCAGCCTCTTGCCTTTTCTGTTCAGCTTCTTGTCTTTGCCTTTCAGCCTCTTGCCTTTTCTGCTCTTCAGCTTCTCTTTGCTTTTCCTTTTCTTCTTGCTTTTGCTTTTCCTCCTCTTGCTTTTGCTTGTTTTCTTCGTCTTGTTTCTTCTTCTGCTCAGCCTCTTCTTGCTGCTTTTTCTTGTCGGCTTCTTCTTTGAGCTTTCTCTTTTGAGCCTCTTCGTCTTGCTTCTTTTTCATAGTTTCTACCTCTTGCTGCAGCTTATCCAAGGTATCGTCTTTGCTACAAGAAGTAAAGAAGACGAAGGAGCAGCATAGCAATCCTACGGCTACTTTTTGTAAATTGATAGTTTTCATTTCTTTTATTACTGTTTAAAATTCTACAAAAAAAATTATTATTGCAAAGATACTCGTTCTTGAAAATACGGACAATACCTAATAATGAGTATATTAGTGATATAAAGCTCTTTAGCTTTAGTTATTTTATAGTATGCCTTTGCAAAAAGTGAAAATATTATTATCTTTGCTTGGAGGAATAATATAAAAAGGTTTTTATGGTTAAAAGGTATTGGGAAGGCTTGCCAAAGCGAGCCATAGTGATAGGTGCTTCTTCAGGAATAGGTCTTGCCGTGGCTCGGTTATTGCTTCGTGATGGGTGGAAAGTAGGTGTTGCGGCACGGCGAAAAGCTCCGCTCGAGGCTCTTAAAAAGGAGTGGGAAGAGCAGGTGGAGTGGGCAGTTATAGATGTTACCATGCAGCAGTCGCCTCACCTTTTGCGTACTCTTATAACGGCGTTAGGTGGTGTAGACCTCTTTTTCTATGCTTCGGGCATAGGTGAGCAAAGCCCTATACTGCTGCCCGAGATAGAGCTTCCCACGGTGCAGACTAACGCTTTGGGCTTTACAAGAATGGTGGGCGAGGCTTTTCGCTATTTCCTTGAGCAGGGAAAGGGGCATATTGCTGTGGTAAGCTCTATTGCCGGAGTGCGTGGTCTTGGGGCTTCTCCCTCTTATTCTGCCTCGAAAGCCTTTCAAAACGTTTACCTTGAAGCCTTAGAACAGAAAGCCCGCAATAGCAAAAAGAGCATACTCATTACCGATATTCGTCCGGGTTTTGTAGCTACACCGCTACTTAAAGGCAACAGTTACCCTCATCTTCTGCCGGTGGATAAAGCTGCCAAAGACATCTTAAAGGCTATATATAAGCGTAAGCACGTGGCTTATATAGATGGCTTTTGGCATGTGGTGGCACTGGCTATGAGGTGTGTTCCAAGAGTGCTTTGGCGTAGGTTGAGCTTGGGAAGACATAGGGCAGAAAAAGGGGAAGAGAACTAAGGCGGGTTGATGTAAGTCAAAAAAAAGGTTACGAAATGAAACTTTTTCCATGAAAAGTTTGCGTATGTGTACGCGCACACTTACCTTTGCACTGTCAAAACAAAAGAGTTCATAGTTTTATAACATATATATATTTAGGGTTTTAGTTATTACAGGTAGTTTGATTGATTGTTTTAGATTAAATAGGTTTTTAGTTATTAAAGGGATTTAGATTGTAAACCAGGATTAACACATTAAGAGTTTGTCTTCGGACAACGAAAGGGTGCACAGATTTCTGAGCGGTATTGCTCAAGAGTTTGTGCACCTTTTATATGTATATGTCTGTGTTAAGGGGGCTTTGTTGTGTGTTAAGTGTGTAAGGGAGATGGTGTTTTTGAGTTGCTATGAGGCGAAAGACAATTGTAAAGGAAGGTATAAAAA